>NZ_JAIVFR010000256.1 GCF_020829685.1 Nostoc sp. CHAB 5715
GGGATTCAAAAAAGTATAAATTTTTATCGCTTCCACGGATAAATCCGGGGGCTTTCAACCTAAGTCGCCATCCAGTCGTACAGAATTCATGGCTTTTTTCTGGCTCCTGAATTCTGACTACTTTCTTAGTAAAACCTTCTTAGAGGTCTTTATAGTATGAAATATGACTTCGACTATTAGAACATCCGAATTTAGATACTGTGATCCCACATTCCTCTGATGTTCGGATATAGCAATCCTATCTGAGTTACCAAAACTGCAAGAGACTAAAAAAAAGGCACAGAATAGGGAAAATGACTATTCAAGCCGGAAGCGATCGCCTGGTAAATCTTACAGTGAATAAATCTTTCTAAATAGTTATTTTGGCATTTCTTTGCAATACTTAACTAACTTCTAATTAAAAAAAGTAAACATAGATTAAAAATGATAACTAACATCATAATTTATTAAGTTATCTAGGCTAAATTGAGAGTATGCTTATTAATTGAAGTCTAGTTAATAATTTTAAATAAATAGCTGCAAATGAACTTAAACATTTGTTGAGCTTTTTGTACTTTGTCATTTGTTTGAGTGTTAAATACTAAAAAACAAAGTTTATTTGTGCCACCTTACTAACTAGGTTGTTGAGCAAGGCAGTAAAAATATGACCTGAGCCAAGTAATAACAGCGACAACTAAAGTAAACTTAACAACAATCACGTAAAATGATAGAAAAAATTTTGCTGGCTGTATCGGGATTGGGACACGCAGAAGAAATGCTCAAAACCCTGAAAGAAATTCCTTCAATTCAATCTGCAAAAGTAACAATTTTGCATGTTGTTCAGGCACAAAGTACTGCTGCTACCATGACATCTAAATGGGAAAATGGGGGTAAAATTTTAGCTAATGCAATTCAAACTTTGAACTTAGATCCTAGCCAGGTTTCTTCAATTTTGCGCGAAGGCGACCCCAAAGATGTAGTTTGCCAAGTAGCTGATGAAATCGACGCTGACTTGATTATTATGGGTTCACGCGGACTGAAACGCCTGCAATCCATTTTATCGAACTCAGTCAGTCAGTATGTTTTCCAGCTATCTTCTCGCCCAATGTTGCTGGTAAAAGATGATATTTATGTCAAAAGAATTAAGCGCATTATGGTGGCAATAGACAACTCTGATTCCGCAAAAAACTGCTTGAAATTGGCACTGTTTTTACTGCGAGATATTCAGGGCGGCGAGTTAATTTTGGCAAATGTTGCCACAGATTTAGGCGGAAAAAAATCGGAAATAACTGAAGTTAGTTCAAACAAAAATCCTGTTTTAGCAGCCGCAGTTGCAGAAGCTGAAAAACAAGGCATCCAATCTCGTTCTTATATCAGTAGTGGCAAACCTGGTGAAGAAATTTGTCGGTTGGCAGATGAGTTGAATATAGACTTATTATTGCTCGGTTCTCCAGATCGTCGCCCATCCATCGCTAAGAGTTTTGTTGATATAGACCGACTTATCGGATCTTCCTTGTCTGACTATGTTCGAGTTAATGCCACTTGTCCGGTATTGTTGGCGCGGACGATCGCTTAAAGTCAATAGGACTTACGCACACTCTACTAATTCTCGGCGCTCTTGGCGTCTTGGCGGTTCGATAAATTAAGCTTTTTAGCAATTTTTGCGTAAGTCCTAGTCAAAATAGAGTTAGTGGTTGATAAATAAATAAAAACCCCTACACTACTGGTGCAGGGGTTCTTTATTTGATACACAAACTCTTAATTATCTTTTCCACCTTCGCGGCTAGCAGTTTGGATGTACAGAATTAGTAAAAACACAGTGGGGACTAGTACGAACAAAATGCTCGCTACGAACCCCAGGTCATTAACTTGCATGGCAAGAAAACCTCTCTTAAATTTCCAGTCAACAAGATTAGGATAGCATCATCGACGACAGAGTTATACCAATTCAAAATTCAAAATTCAAAATTCAAAATCAGGAAACTTAATTTTGGTAAGTATTTTGACTACTGACTGGATACAAATTGAAGCAGTGGCAGATTTGAGAACTTAAGGCTTCGTAACCACACTGACTGAGCCATTCACTAAAGTTTGACAGGCAAGGCGGTAATTTTCAGGCTTTTTTTTGAATTTACGGTTTTCTACGTCTGTGCGGGGGGAAAGATTTTCTAGTCCTTCGACTATCTCCACAATGCAAGTACCACACTGACCACTACCACCGCAATTGGTCATCTTACCAATGAATTTATATATATCAATGTCATTTTGCATCGCTTTGAGCCGGAGATTTGCACCATCTGCTGCCACTACTTCTTTATTCTCTTTAACGAATTTGATATTACCCATAACTGATTCCTCCTTGACTCTAAGCTTGGCTTTCAAGGCTTCATATTGACATGGCTTGATTCACATCTTATTTATTATATTAAAATATTACAATATATTAAAAAATATTAATTTTATAGAATATAGTGTCACAAAAAAATAGAACAGGTATAATACCTGTCCTATAAATTGAAAAATAGATTAACTTACCTAAATCCCACGGCTGCTTGCCAAACGAAAGCAAGCAACAAGAAGAATACGGGGATGACTGGGAGAACGTCCACCAAAGGATCAAAGATTTGGTATGCTTCAGGCAGTTTTGCTAATAAAAGTGCTGCTTCCATGTTTGTTTAAATCCAACTATCCAACAGAGCTTTCATAATTGAGAAATATCTTAACATGGTTTGGTCATTGGTCATTGGT
Source organism: Nostoc sp. CHAB 5715 (assembly GCF_020829685.1). Classification (GTDB taxonomy): domain Bacteria; phylum Cyanobacteriota; class Cyanobacteriia; order Cyanobacteriales; family Nostocaceae; genus Nostoc. The sequence continues at coordinate 2,728 of NZ_JAIVFR010000256.1, forward strand.
CATTTGTCATTTGTCATTTGTCATTTGTCATTGGTCATTTGTCATTTGTCATTGGGGATTGGTTATTAATTCTTCTCCCTCACTCCCTCATCTCCCTCATCTCCCTCATCCTCCCCATCTCCCCATCTCCCCATCTCCCCACTCCCCACTCCCCACTCCCCACTCCCTCATTCAGTTGAGCCAATGACCAAATTCTGTGACAAAGCGATCGCTTAATATTGCTTCTCTAATATGCTGCGTAAAGCGAATTAGTTCGGTAATGTTGTGAATGCTCAACAAGGTATAAGCTAAAATTTCTTGCGATCGCACTAAATGAGATAGGTAAGCACGGCTAAAATTTTGACAAGTATAGCAAGGACAAGTTTCATCTAATGGCGTAAAATCTTCACGAAACTTAGCATTTTTTAAATTCCAGCGTCCGCCCTGGACGATCGCTGTACCATGTCTCGCCCAACGGGTGGGAATTACGCAATCAAATAAATCTACACCAGATGCGATGGCGATCGCCATTTCCCGATAAGTACCCACACCCATCAAATAACGCGGCTTTTCAGGCGGTAGAAGCGGTGCTGTCACTTTGACAATCTCAGCCATCATTTCTGGCGGTTCTCCCACACTCACGCCACCAATGGCATATCCGGGCAAATCCAACTTAGCTAAAGCTTCAGCCGCACGACAACGCAAATCCAAATATACGCCCCCCTGTACAATGCCAAACAATGCTTGTTCACTGCGTTGATGAGCCGTTATGCAGCGTTCTAACCAGCGATAAGTGCGCTCAGTTGCAGTTTCAACCTCTTGGCGAGTCGCTGGGTAAGGCGGACACTCATCAAAGGCCATAATCACATCGGCCCCCAAAGTATTTTGAATCTCAATTGAGCGCTCAGGAGTCAAGTTAATAATTTGTCCATCATGGGGTGAGCGGAAAGTGACGCCTTCTTCAGTAATTTTCCGCATCTCGCTTAAGCTGAAGACTTGAAACCCACCCGAATCTGTGAGCATTGGGCCATTCCAACCCATAAATTTGTGCAACCCACCACCCCCAGCCACGATCGCTTCCCCTGGTTGTAGGTGAAGATGATAAGTATTCGATAAGATCATTTGCGCCCCAGTATCTCGCAGCTGAGATGGGGTGATAGTTTTGACATTCGCCAGCGTTCCCACTGGCATAAATCTGGGGGTTTCTACAACACCGTGAGGAGTGAAAAACACTCCTGCTCTAGCTTTTGTCTGGCTACAGCAAGCGAGACATTCAAAGGAAAAATTCGCACTCATACCATTTTAGATTTTTGAAGATGCGCCTATGGGACTTACGCAAAACTATCCGATCTAGGGGCAATTTATGAATTGCCCCTAGATCAATAAAGCGCATCCTCACATAAATTTGGTATAATAAACGCTATTTTAAAAAGAATCAGAACAATCATCGTCAATTTCTGCATCCCACCTGGCAGAGAGAACTTGCTCCATCATCGCTTCTATGGCGCTGACATTGAAGGTTCGCTCTCGTCGCTCTTGTATGGGGGTTGAGCGGGGAATCAACCGCAGACACACTCCTTCTTGCATCAAATCAAAATAGGTTTCTTGTTGCGACGACTGTTTGAGTTCCAAGTAATCAAAACTACAAACATTCAGATATAGCGCGTGGTTAGCCACTAAGGTAGACCTTTGCGGATTGGCGAAAACTTCCATAACATCCCCTTCACCCTCGCTCAGTACCTTATCTTCTTGGGTGTAGATGTAGTGGACTCGACCTAAGTCTGTCAGCAATCGCCGGATGTCGAGCTTATTCACAATGATGCCCGTGTTAATAATGCACGGAGCTGGTATCCTGGTGTCGGGTAGATGGTGACTCATAGGAAAATAGCGATTGAGCTAAGGAGAGCGGCAACATAGCTAAACTGTCATAATTGAATAGCTTGTTTACTTCCTACATTTAAAAAAATATCAATTTTGTGGGGCAATCGTCTAAATAATTTGGAGTAAGTTTTTAGTTAACAAATACAAAACACAAATTTTGATCCCTGATGGAATTTTAATTTCCTGAATCATTCATTTTTTGTATAAAAAATACACTGTATTATTTATTTACCACTTAGAACAGCATAACAAAATTTTCAAGGAGAATCTCTAATAGAAGTAAATCTTATCTAAAGTTTTAAAGTATGCTCATGTCGATTGTACTGAACCCAAGTCTATTATCCAGCAATTAACCAAATATTAATGTTACTAAGATGACGAAACAGCAACAGTGGTGGAAAAAGCTGCTGTTAAAGCTGGCAGCTAGTATTATATTTTACAGTAGTATTCCAATACCGTATTTGGAGAGATTAGACTTTCGGGGAGTGGCACGTCTTGCTGTGGTTGTAGGGTTAATAATTGGGGGAATTTTAGGGTTACTCGATACGGGGATGGATTTTATTGGTATGCCAGTGTTAACTCGTAGTGCTTTAGTTGTCAGCGTTTGGATTGCCATAACTGGAGGACTGCACTTAGATGGGGCAATGGATACTGCCGATGGTTTGGCAGTGGGCGATCCAAATCGGCGACTGGAAGTGATGACAGATAGTGCTACAGGTGCATTTGGGGCAATGGCAGCGATCGCCTTGGTGATACTAAAAATAGCAGCTTTGACGGATATGCCAGAAAACCGTTGGTTATTGCTGATGGCTGCTTGTGGCTGGGGACGTTGGGGACAACAGGTAGCGATCGCACGATATCCTTACTTGAAACCAACTGGTAAAGGTGCGCTTCACAAACAAGCCATTCGTTCTTACAAAGATTTGTTACCAGGATTGTTGTTGCTGTTTGGTTTGAGTGGTTTACTTTGGTTGATAGATAAACAACAGCTATTTCTCGCACTGGCAATGATAATTGCTGGAAGTGCGATCGGCACTTTAACTGGTGCGTGGTTCAACCACAAATTAGGCGGACACACAGGAGATACCTACGGCGCAGTCGTTGAGTGGACTGAAGCCTTATTTCTCTGTGTATTGACTGTTTTTTAAAATGTGAGGAGTGGGGAGTGGGGAGTAGGGAGTAGGGAGTAGGGATGAGGGGGATGAGGAGAATAACCCATACCTCATAACCCTTAAAAGTTTTGATTGCCCTGTGCTGTTAGCGCTAGCGGGACGTTTAGCCCACGCTGCGTGGGGAATTTCACTTCTTTATTCAGGACTCGGAACTCGGAATTGTTTTGCCCCACTCCCCACTCCCCACTCCCCACTCCCTTCATTTAATCGGTTGCAGCTTTGTCACCTTGAGTTTAAAAGCCCCAACTCCAGTTTCCCCAAAAGACCGGACACGAATCACATAATCACCTGTCTCTACGATGCGAGTAAAAAGTAGGGAATTGCTACTACCATCAGGGCCATCATCATTTTCTGCCAAAGTCGATCCATCAGGTGCTAGCAGGGTGATGATGCTGTCAAAGTTTTCAGATGACAGGTCAACTGCTAAATTATCGCCTTTATTTAACTTCACTGTGTAATCACGGGCAAACCCACCTTGACCTGTGGGAATGTCTTTGTCTGAGAGGCGATCGGAAAATTCAGTACTGTTAGATAAAGGAATTGGACTATACAACTTATTTTGAGCAAAAGCTGCACTTGTACTTATACCTATTGCCAGCAATGTGGCAGGAATGATGATGAGTTGTTTTAAACCTGCCGCCCAAACTTTATTCATACATTTCAAGCAATTTTTCCTACAAAAATAGTGTAATTCGGTCAATTTATGCACTTATCTGCTAATGCCTGCCCATTAATTCTTGATTTATCCGTCTTTGACGGCAGTGGCTACTGCGACTAATCCTAAAACCACAATTCCATACTGACGAAGTGTTTGCACAGCAGACCTAGCAGTAGCAACAGTAGTATAAATATCGTCCACTAACAGCACTGGGACATTTGGGGGACGATGGCGAAATTCTTGGCCAACAGCAAAAGCGTTAGCCAAGTTTTTTTCTCGTTTAGATACCGATAAACCAAATTGCGCTTCAGTTTCTCGCACTCTTGCTAAACCGTTTAGTTTCAATTTTAATCCAGTTATTTCGCAGAAGCTTTGTGCTATCAGTGCGGCTTGATTGTATTTACGTTGCTTTTGCTTGCTAGGGTGGAGTGGGATGGGAACTACCACAGCCCGGCTATCTCGGCTTGGTGAATTTAACAACCATGCTTCTCCTAACCAGTGACCCAAGGGACGAGCTATTTGGGGTTGATTGTCGTATTTCATCGCCGCGATCGCTCGTTTCACCGGCCCACCATACTCTCCCCAGCCAAATACTGGTATTGGCTCTTGCCATAAAGAAATCGGGTCTTGACGTTGACATTTTTGCAGTTGTCTGGCGCAATTGTGGCAGAATTCTTGCGAGGTTGCACGTTGGCACAGAGGACAATGGGATTGGAGAAAAAGATTGAGTAAGCCTGTAAGATTTTTAGTCCAAGTGTGCATTTAGAATTGTCCTTTGTCATTAGTCATTAGTCATTAGTCATTAGTCATTGGTCATTGGTCAAATACAAATGACTAATGACAATTGACCAATGACTTCATATACACGCGATCGCACCTTGTTGTTTCTACTCCCGTTACTGGAGTGTAGCCGTTGCTTTCATAAAGCTTGACTGCTTCTACTAAAACGCTGGCGGTTTCAATCCAAATTTGCTCAAAACCACGCTCTGCGATCGCTGCTTCTAGCTGTTGTAACAAATATTTCCCTAATCCTAAACCCCTGATGCTGGGCAAAAGATACATTTTGCGGATTTCTACAGCTTTTTCGCCTCGGTGTATGGGGTAGTATGCTCCAGTACCTACTAACTGGCTTTGGTGCTCAATTACCCAAAACTCTCCCCCAGTAGCTAAATAATATTCCTCTACTCGCAGCACATCTCGGTCAGCGCCCTTTGGTTCCCAACCCAGACCGTATTCTGATAATACATAACTGATGACTTCGGCGGCTCTTGTGCGATCGCTTTGCACCCAATCACGGATTAAAAAATCTTGATAATAGTTTTTCATTACCATTTGCTGGTCAAGTTTACCCAGAAAATTTTTCTGGTTCTATATCCCAATTTACTCAGCAAATAGCAATTCTTGCAGAGTCCATTTCAGGCGGTACTCTCAAGGTGTCAATGAAGAGACAAGGGGGAGAGGAATTGTCTTCCCCTCCCCTTGTCAATACTGCTCGGTTAAGCCTCTTTTGGGCATTATAGACAACGATATAGCGGTTCCCATCCAGATGCGGTACAACATTATATCGCAAGGTGTAGGGGCACGAGCCAGCTCATACGTGTCAACTTAACGTAAAAGCCATGTCCCGCAAGGAACTGAAGTTCCTTGCTAATA
>NZ_JAIVFR010000257.1 GCF_020829685.1 Nostoc sp. CHAB 5715
GCTGTAAAGTAGGCTGCAAATTATGGTACGAAACTCAGAAACCAACGACAGTGCCTTCCCAAATATTTTGCAATTATTTTTCTCTACTAGCCTCTTGCAGGTAATAGGCATTGCCCTAGTGTTAATTGTCGTAGCAGCCCACATTATTTGGTTATCTGAGCGCCATCATAAAGAAGGGATGATTCCCAAATCATACTTTCCTGGCATTTTCAAAGCCTGTTGGTGGTCAGCTGCCACATTAGCAACCCAAGCTGATGAAATGCCCAAAGGAGTAGTGGGACGGCTAGTAGGTATTGTCTGGATGTTCATCGGAGTACTTTTTGCCGCCTACTTTACAGCCAGCGCGACTACCTCATTGACAGTACAACAGCTTCAGGGTGATATCAAGAGTATAGACGATTTACCCGGCAAGGTAGTGGCTACAACTGCGGGTAGCACAGCCGCCGCATATCTGCGAAAACATAAGATTTCAGTTTTAGAAGTTACCAAAATTGAGCAAGCTTACAATGCTCTACAAACAAAAAAAGCTGATGCTGTGGTGTTTGATGCGCCTGTACTTCTGTTCTATGCTGCCAACGAAGGCAAAGGGAAAGTACAGATTGTAGGTAGTATTTTGCGTGAAGAAAGCTACGGCATCATTCTGCCTAACAACAGTCCCTACCGCAAACCAATTAATCAGGCTCTGCTGAATCTCAAAGAAAATGGTACTTATCAATCGCTATATGATAAGTGGTTCGATGGTGAAAAATCTTGAAGAAGAGAGTGGGCAGGGGGAGAAATCAATTCAAAATTCAAAATTCAAAATTCAAAATTCTTGCATTAAAGAACTTCTGCCTTCTGGCTCCAGCAAGAACTGCCTCCTCTTTCCCAATGCCCAATGCCCAATGCCCAATGCCCAATGCCCAATGCCCTATGCCCAATGCCCTATGCCCAATGCCCAATGCCCAATGCCCAATGCCCAATGCCCTATGCCCCATTCCCTTCTTTAGCAAGTTGAGCTTTTGCTTGTTGCCATAAGTTTTCTAACTCATCCAAACTGTAATCAGAAAGGGGACGGTCAACAACTGCCTCCATTTTTTCTAATCGCTTAACAAATCGTTGATTTGTGCCTTGCAAAGCGGCGCTGGGGTCAAGATTATGCCAACGGGCTAGCTGAATCACTGCAAATAGCAAATCGCCTAATTCTGCTTGTTGTCGTTCTGGTGTTTCCTCAGCTAAAGCCTGTTGAAACTCCCCTAACTCTTCATGAAACTTATCCCAAACGCCCTGAATATTTTCCCATTCAAACCCGATCGCCGCAGCCTTTTGGGAAATCTTCATCGCCGCCGTCAGTGGGGGAAGGGTGCGCCCATAACGACCGAGTTTAGCACTAAGTTTTTGTGCCTCTGGAGATGCTTCGCCTTTTTCCGCAGCCTTGATTTGTTCCCAATTTTGCCGCACCTCATCCACACTTGCCACCGACACATCACCAAACACATGGGGATGACGGCGAATCAACTTTTGGGAAATCCCCTGAGTTATTTCTTTGAGGGAAAATTGCCCAGATTCACTAGCGATTTGGGCTTGCAATACCACCTGTAATAATAAATCGCCTAACTCCTCTTTGATCGCACCCTTATCCCCACTCTTAATCGCATCCACCACCTCATAAGCTTCCTCAATCACATAAGGTATAAGAGTTTCAGGAGTTTGAGCCAAATCCCAAGGACAACCACCATCAGGCGATCGCAACTTCGCCACCACCTCAATCAATTCCTGCAACGCCGCCAAACTCTCATTTTCCTTTTCCATACCTCTGCGTACCTCTGCGCTTCCCTTTGCTACCTAAAGCGTTTAAAAAAATCATTTCTTAGTCTTCGCCCGACGACTACCACCCCTCACTTTCCGCTTCTTAATTTTGCCACTAGGAAGCAACCCCCGAACCCCCTGCTTTTTAAAACGCTTGTATGCCGAACCGCCCCAATCGCTCAGAGAATGACTCATTGCACCGAATTCCAACCCCAAAAACAGGGCGATATATTCAGTATTGTATTGCACGAGCGATCGCCCCACAGTTCCCCCCAAATCTTGCCAAGTAAAACTCAGATTCCATAACCTTTCGGCGATCGCCAAAACGAAAATTGCCAAAATAGCTAACAAACACCCCAGATAAAGTATCCGTAGAATCGTGCCAATAATCGGCCCGTGGGATAAAAAAGAACGATGTCGGAGACTTTTTTGATAAGGTAGCCAAATCCAGCGCAAGAAACCCCAGCGTTGAAATTGCACAGAGTAAATATCCAAATCGGGGCCAAACATCAGCCCGCCAAAGAGAAACCCGCCTGCGACCAACAAAGTCGCATTGCTGCTGCGAGTTTGCCAGAAAGTAAAGCCCGCCACAAACGGCAGAGCATACATAGTAATGCGATCGTGCGTCCGACCAGAGGGCATCCTAAATCCTGCTAGCGATAGCGGGGCGTTTAGCCCGTGCTGAGTAATATCATGTCCGCCTGAACACTTACGATAAAAATAACGCTGAGATGTTGAAATATAACGACTCTGGAAATTTTATATCGTAACTAATTACCCGGACATGATATAACTGAATACTGAGTCAGTATAAGAGAAAAAAAGATTTTCTTAAAACTACTAGCGCAATGCGAAATCTTTTGCTATATTAGTTAAGGATTGAACAAAAGGGCGGTTAGCTCAGTTGGTAGAGCGCCTGCCTTACAAGCAGGATGTCATCAGTTCGAGTCTGGTACTGCCCATCGTTCAAAAGCCGTCAACACGACGGCTTTTTTGCATTTTGCTCTAAAACTGCTTGGCGATTTAGGGTTGACGACTGTTGCCATAATATATAGATTTACCTAGAATTATAATAAATAATTCTGGGTAAAGAATGGATAGACTAATAAGCATTGGCGAACTAGCAGAGTTAAAAGCCGTAAGTGTTGACACAATTAGACGCTGGGAACGTGAAGGTAATATTATTGTCTTAAACCACCTGGAATCACCTTTAATCACAGGGTAATTTTAGATCAAATTTAGTGCAGTGAAATCGACAATCGAGATCATAAATGAGCGGCTAAAACTAGCCAAGATTGGAGTAAGAGTGCATCAAAGAGGCGATCGCCTCTCGCTACGAGCCACACTCCCGCCCAAGCCAGGAAGTAATAAAACCAACGCACATCAGCAGCACATTGCACTGGGTATCTATGCCAATCCCGCCGGACTGCAACGAGCAGAAGCGGAAGCCAAAATTGTTGGTGGGCTGTTGGCACGAGGTGAGTATGATTGGAGTAGGTATCTATGTGATGAGCAGGAATTGGGGATTGGAAACTGGGTGCAGTGGATAGATAGACTCCGTGCTGATTACTTTGCCCAAAAAGGTGACACACCCAATACGCAATTCACCTGGAAAAATGACTACGAAACAGCATTCAAAAATCTCAAAGGTGAAGTAACTAGCGCCTCAATTATCGGCGCCGCAACAAACACCCCTGCCAATAGCCGTAGCCGTAAGCGGACTTGTGAAAAATTGCAGCTTTTAGCAGAACTTATAGGGATAAAAGTAGACCTCAAGCCGTACATTGGGAATTACGGCAATTCCCAAACTAAGCCACGCCAAATTCCCACTGACGATCAGATAATTCAGACGCGATCGCTCTTTCTCAATTCTCCTTCCTGGCTTTGGGCATACGGGGTGATGGCAGCTTACGGACTGCGCGATCATGAAATATTTTTTTGTGAAATCTCCTCAACACCACCCCACACCTGCTATGTAAGAGAAGGGAAAACAGGGGAAAGAATCTGCTATCCTTTGCGTCCAGAATGGACGGTAGAGTGGCAACTTTGGGAAAATAAAAACCAAACTGCACAGGGAAAATGTATCGGGACTATGGGCAACGAGTGAGTCGAACATTTGATCGTCGAAATGCACCTTTTAATCCCTACGACCTTCGTCACGCTTACGCAATTCGCGGCAGCGTGCGCTACAAAGTACCAGTAGCCACTATGGCGGGGTGGATGGGCCATTCACCAACGGTTCACTGGAATACTTACAATAAATGGATTTCTGGCGTTGCATAAATGCGGGATGAATCAGCTAAATACTGGGATTTCTCTATACTTCAAGTAGTATAGTAGTAATCTCACTGAGTGTTTAAGCATATCTACTGATTTGGAGTAGCATAATGTTTTTCGATGTAGACGTGCCAGATAATGGCGTAAACGTGTATTTTCCCCTTCTCCCAAGGGGAGACGCTGCGCGAACGACTCTAGTCATATATGTTTTGCTAACAATATGGTCTCCTGAGTTGATAAAACTGGCGTAAACTGGCCATCCATCAGTGACGTAAAAATAGCACCCCCAAAAGCTAACTTTCCTCCCATAAAGGTTTAAAAGTTTTCGCACTATGGTCTCCTATAACCCAAGCCAAAATTCCTTCTCTTCGAGAGGCTTCGCCAACACGGAAGTGGTCTAATGCCGTCCATATCCAAATTTTGTTTTTTTTGAGCCAACAAAAGTTTCTAGTTCATCTAGTTCTCCAACTGTTGGTATTTGATCAATCGGCGGCGCGTCTGGTAACTTCTCGCCAACTTCCTTTACCCAATTGATAATAGTCGTGTGATGAACTCCTGTTTGCCGTTCAATTGCTCTAAAACCTGCGCCATTAACGTAAGCTTTTAAACATTCTAGTTTGATCTCATCAGAGTACCCTTTTGGTGGATTATAGCTATCTAGAAATTGGCGATCGCAATTGGTACAGATGTGATTCTGTTTACCTCGGCGCTTACCATTTTTTCTAATCTCAGTAGACCCGCAGTATGGACAATTCACAGTAGAACACCTCAATTCATCCCTCTATTATGCAACGCCAAAAAATCCAATCTGATGCTCAAAACTTAAAAACATTTCAGGTAATGGGTGCAACCACTCAATTTACCTACGTCTCTGTATCTAAAAAGCGAGAAAGCGATGATGGTAGGGCATCTGCTGGTGGGGTGAACGTTGGATTTAGTGCAGATGTTTTAATTAAAGAAGAGCGTAGTCAGTATCCCCCCGGCGCTGGTGACCCCCTTAATCGTCGTCTTGATGCGGCCCGTCTACCATCACGTCCAATTCGGGAATTAGGAACTCCAGGTAGCGGTAACGGCGTGGAGGCGGAAATCAAAGCAGCTGATTACCACTTCTACCCACATTACACCTGTCCGTATTGTGAGGCGATCGCCCCTCTCCATCCCAAGGGTTGTTTACTCAAACCAGTGGGCAGTAAATATCTTTCACCTAGCGGCCGCCCCTAACCCCATGTCAGAAATTGAGCGTTACGATTCATCTCCATTAATCAACGTTGCTGTCGGTGTTGGAACACGCCGCGACCCCCTGAGCAAACATTTGTCCGTGCCCCGCTCCTGTACAACCGTGAAGCCTTAGACGCCTACTACCGCTCATCATGGGCCTGCCGCCGCGTAGTAGAAATAATGCCGCGCTTGATGTGCCGCAAGTGGGGGGCATTGACATTAGGAGGAGAAGGGAACACAGATGCAATCGCTCATATTGAAAAGCGCCACGGTGATTTAAAAGTTCGCGCCAATTTCAAAAAAGCTCAAACCTGGGCGAATCTTTACGGTAGAGCTTACATTTTGATGGTGGTTAATGACAATGAAGATTATTCTCAGTCATTGGAAAACGGGGCAGAAATAGAAAACCTTGTGGTGCTTGATAGATGGAAATTGTACCCAGAGCAAGGAATTACAGGATGGGACTTACTTAACCCTGAATATTACACTTTAGCGAGTAGCCAAACATCTAAATTAATCCTTCCCAATACTTACACTTTTGGCCAGAAAATTCATAAATCCAGGGTATTGATATTTAGTGGGCATGATTTACCTGACACAGAAAAGCAACGCAATAACGGCAACGAAGCGTCAGTTTTAGAAAGCTTCGTTGATGTTTGGAAACGGTTTTTTGTGGGGTATGCAGGATTATCCCGCCTTTTAGTAGACTTTGATATATTTGTGCATTCAGTTGCGTTCACTTCGAGTTGATACTGGTATTGGTGTGGGTACAGAAGTTTCTTGGAATTATGCTTCAGACAAGGGATATGGCCGTGTAGTCCGCGTTCACAAGGAAAATGTCACCCGCACCATCAAAGGTTCCCAAATCACCCGTAACGGTACATCAGAAAATCCAGCATTAGAAATCATGGTTGAAGGTGGAGGGATGGCATTAAAATTAACTTCAGAAGTATCGAGAAGCGATGCCGAGGGAATAACTATTGCGGGAGATATTTTATCTGAAAAGGATTTTGACGCGATCGCCTCTGTTGATGATGAAGATGTTTCGGAGGCGATCGCTTCCTATCTAGATGAAAATAACCTCTCAGTTCCACTGGTGCAGGGTACATTTGCCACCCTCGACCTAGACACCGCTACACTATCATTTGCCGTTGGTGCAAACGGCGCTCTAAAGTTTACTGATGACTTGATTGGTAAATTCGTTTCCTACGAAATCCCCTACACAATCGCCACTGGGGGAGTCGCGCTAACCGAAAGTTTATTTAACAGATTTAAGCCAACATTTGTAGTAATTCAAAACGACTTAAAGATAGTTTCTTTTGAATATCCAGAGGCGATTGTAGACCAATCAGACGGCGAAATAAATTTGGTTCTTGCGTTGGTTTTATGGTAGAGCATTAAAATCGCAGTTTTATAGAAAGGCTCAAAAACTTAAAACCCAGTCACAGCAATAAATCTAGCCTATCTTTAGGTTTTATTTATTATTCTGTTCCATAAAATGAACTGAAGAACCATAAATTTACTCCCATCCTTTGAATTTCTACTAAATTATCTGCATCAAAAGTGGCAAATCAATTACCAAGTTGATGAAGCCGTTATTCAAGTTGCCGAGCGCATCGCTGCACTTCTCCCCCGAATTGACAAACCTGGAAGTTTTGGGTTTGAGGTGCGATCGCTCACAACAAAACACTGCTCATAAGGCGGTGTTTAAATAACTAAGTATTTAGTCATGATTGTCCTACCTCCTCTACTAACTGCTCAGTATCTAGTAAGTCATCAAGGCTTGCTGCAACTTTTAGGATTGCAGTCTCTAAGCTTTGCCCCAAAAAGTTTTCAACCGCTATTTGGTGCTTGCATAAAACTTCGCGGTAGTGACAATCAGCACATTCACAACGCAATGCAGGTTCTAAATGGTTGGGACGCACCACATAATAGTGGTCATTCTCGCAGTTATGAACCACAAACTCATCACCGTGTTGTTCCAATACTTCAATGGTTAAAGCGCGTTCAACTCTCGCATCAGTCAACACCACCGTTTTTGGGTCGATTATACGACGATATTCTCTCCTTACTTTTATCCCAGACTTGGTTGTATAGTTGTAGTCGTAAGTGCCAGTGCTGATTAAGCTCAATCGAACAATGCTAGAGTCGGCAAAGTAAATCAAATCATTTTCCTCTAGATACAGAACCTCCACTCTTGTTTCATCGTGGTAAGTGGTTGTAATATTTAGCAATTGCTTCCTTATACTGGGGAAGCGCAACTACAACTTCACTCAGCAATTTAGCTAAACCAAGTAGTTGACCGTGGTAAAAAATGCCGTAACCTTCATCCATCGGTTGAACCAAGAATCCCATCTGTTGGGCTACTTGCTGAACTTCGTTTACGGTTAAGTCGGGGGTGACTGAAACCTCTAAGCAACGGTTAAGATAATCTACAACTTCAACCAATAAACGGAATTTTTGACCGTTGACAGTGTAACCAGTTGTTGCTTTCTCTACTTGATAGCCGCAAGATTGTGCTTGCTGCTGAACTGACTTGAATGTTAATCTCATTGAAGAATGCCTCTTAAGTGGGGTTTTACAAAAGGCGATCGCTGTGTCCTGAGAAAACTTGGCGGTCGTCTTTTTGCTTGTCTTTACAGTGTAATGCCACAATCATGCCATTGTCAATACTATTGCCATTACCCTTGTCATTACCATCAGATATTGCTAATTTGAGGATAGTCAGGAGGTAAATATGGCAAGAAGAGAAAGAACTTTTGTACAAGTACAGGTAGAGCCGGATA
>NZ_JAIVFR010000258.1 GCF_020829685.1 Nostoc sp. CHAB 5715
ATCAACGAACAGCAAATTCTGGACAATCTCGGTATTGAAAGTCTTAATGCCATGCAGAAATCGGCATTAAAAAACATTACGAAAGAAAATGATGTTTTCCTGCTTTCCCCCACCGGTTCAGGTAAAACCCTGGCTTTTCTTTCTTGCCAATCGAAAGACTTTACCTGGTCTGCCAACACTACTCCTGAGACTACTAAACCCTCTGAAACTCGTTGAAAAACTGCGCTCGTCATGCGCTTAGTACGAGATCCAGGGAACCCTGCAACAAGCGCCCTTTACAACATCGGCTTACTGAACCCAATGTTGTCATCAATCACTGTTGTGGGTCCGATCGGCAGCTTTTCTGGGTCTGGCAGGTTGAGTTTCGCGAACTCGATCTTGTCGTTCCACACCTTTCTGAAGAAATCCTTGAACACCTCAACCGTGAGTAACTCGCCAGGGCAGCGACGATATCCGAAACCGAAAGGCGCGTAGCCAGCATAGTCACAAACGGGAGACACCTTGTCATCGGTAATGTTGTAAACAGTGCCAAATGCACTATTGGTTATCTCAGCTTTTCTGCCGTCCTTCACCTCAAATGTCCCTTTGTGGAAAGGGCATCGGGCAAATCCGATTTCTTTAGATTTGGCTTCGTCAATTTGGTCGCTAGTCGGCGCATCTTTGTAGCGATCAGGATTGAATTGGGTTGAGTCCTGCCAGTGTCGTGGGTCTTCACTGGTCGCCTTATGGGGGCTGATAACGTAGCCATATCTATCGTAGGGAGGGGTTCTTACTTCTTCGACAGCAGAGATGCTGCCAGTGTTTGGCGAAATCGTGCGGAATAACTCCATCACGAACCGATCGAGGGGGGTAAAGGGCGAATCGTTTGCCTGGTCATAATCACTTGCCATAGTTTTTTCAAACCATGCCCGGACGTTAGCATCCCCTGTGTCCTTGCTCAGTTTAGACATGAAGTTGTAGAGAGTGTTGCCCCACTGACTCAAGGCAACGAAATTATGGAAGCACTCGAAAACAACATCCTTGCGCCGGAAATCCTCTCCCTCTTCACCATTCTTGATCCAGTAGTATACGAATGTCTTCTGTGGATCTGCAACCGCACCCCTGACCACATCTTCGATTCTTTCATCAATCCACTCTTTCAACAACTTGCGGAGCGATCGCACCCTCATATAATTCTTGTAAACAATCTCCAGTGTTGGGTCTCGATAAGCCAGAACCGTGTTGAAACTCAGCCCGATCTCCCGCACTTCCGGCGGAATGGCATCGCTTTTGACATCCAGGTGTAGATCCCAAAACAGGTCAAAATAGTGATCCAGGTACTGATGCATCAGGGGTTTACTAGCATTCGTGGCATCAAATAGCTGGTCAAAAAACTGAACCACCTTGTCCCCATACATCGGGCGATATAAATCGGGGGTAAGGGCTGAAGCGTAAATCCTTTTTCTCCGATTATTGTCGCCACGTTTTTCGTAACCCTGGATAAATACCGAGAGTCCGTCCTCTTCCTGATTCGGCTCCCAGTTGTCATATAACAGGCCCCAAAAGTAATACGGTAGGGCATTTTCCTTGGTGAATATTACATCAATCATGGGCAGGGATAGCCTCTCTCCTTTATAGGGACTGGTTAGGAAAGCAGGCACGATCACATACTTGATGTAATCGAGATCAAAAGTAAGCGAGAGTAATTCGTGCAGACGACTGAGGGCTGCTGCCTTTCTCTCAGGCAGTCTTGAATGTATATCTTCCTTAATGTCGTCAGCCAGGTTAGCGAAAAATTCAGACAAATCAGGAATAGGGAAAAAAGACATAATTTGACCTCATTGTATTATTTGCTGCAACAATCTCATTTGGCTACGTGAGATGCCAGGAAGCAACCGAACTACCGCCATAGACTTTGGTTAAGGTTGTCCAGAGTACCGCAGGGACACGATTCACTAAAGGCACTCTGCTTTACGGAATCCGCGATCGCTCTGCTGTTGTCGGAATCTCAACCAATACGGAAATCAGCAGCGCACTGAACCCCTACCTAAAACCAAAGGCATGAATACGTAGTGAAAAAGAAAGCGTGTATCCGCCGCACTGTCACCCACACCCAGGGCAGACTCGTAGATAAAGCGCCGCACATTCATCTTTTCCATTGCTTGCAAAATGTGATGAATGCCATGCGTGAGCGATGGAACTTTGGTCAGCAGATTGTTTGAACTGAGCGCACATAGTGCCCCATCGTGCCCTTCAACAGCGCGTTCAACCTGTTCATAGTTTGTGACATCCCCTAGCGTAATTCTCAAATTGTCGTGCTTAATATCAAACTTGTCGGGGTTTCGCACAAACGCTGTAATCTTGTGGTTTTGCTCAAGGGCTTGCTTGACGATCTCCCGTCCAGTTCGTCCCGATGCACCAAAAATAAGGAGTTTCATGATCAATTTTTTTCATCGTAGTAATGAACATTCTTCTTCAACAACAAAGACATCATACACAAAAAGAGCAATGCATTGGCGAGGTTTGGCAGTTGGCGCAACCACAAATCGGTAACTAGTAGGCGATCAAGCAACGGAATCGATAAACCGTCGTTGCTGAGTTGAACCTGAATCGGCACTTGAATTGTGAGGGTTGAAATCCAGGCGATTATTTTAAATACAATCGCAAGTGCGATCGCCCACAGCGGAATCACTACGGGTCGAAACCACAGCAGCAGAATCGTCAGAATGCTGGCAACAACGATTGGAACCACCAAAAAAACCGATCACTCGCGGACTGACAGCCTGGTGATACGAACGGAACTCATCCGCTCCGATTAAATTCAGATTCAGAATATTTCATGACCTACAGGCTTTCCACTGTCAATTTCACCATGTAAGTTATCGGGTGTTACTCGTGACAGTAGTTCATCGAGGTCATCTACTTTTTCACTTAAGCAAGGTAAGTTGCTCGTAATGCTTTGCAATGCTAAAGATTCTATAGATTGACCAGTTAACTCAGCAAGATGATGCAATTGCTCAAACAGGGATTCTGGAATTTCTAACGTCAGTTTTTGGTTAGCCATCTTTGGGGAGATTCGATTGTTGTTAAAGTATTCGCTGGCTTTACATTTCGTTACATAGGTCGATTTTTTAACGCCGACTTACTTACTACCTTAATTCCATCTGCTTATAACGATTTTCCTGCTAAAGAAATTGCTGCGATCGCATTTCTATTATTTGAGTATAAATATTTTTGTCGGAAGATAAATACCATCAATTATTAATAATATACTATCGTCACTTAAGTGTTCATGCTCGCAAGCCTTATAAAAGGGTTACAGATCCAAAATCTGCAAGTTAAATTCGCTACAGCTTGTTTGAATATTTTCAATATTTATCCAGTTTTATGTGTTTTTTTTTACAGTATACTACGTGTAGTTGCCACCCTCTAGTGTCGAGATGAGGAAGCGATACTAATACTGCGTGAAGACATACCAAATTTAGTAATTAAAGCCTAAGGAAACTACCGATGGAAGAGAATTCACCATTTCAATCTTGTTTGGGACTAATTGTTTTGTTAATAGTATCTAACGTCTTGTTATTTGGTTTCGGAAAGATTTTTGCTCCAATTATATGGAGAAGCGAAAATGATAAGTTTTGTCAAGAAAAGGGTTATTGGTACGCAGAAGACAGCACTGTTTTAAACAGTGTAAACTGCAATAGTTGGTTTGTAAAACCAAGATAGTCTCTCCAAGAAAGTGGTAGCAAATTTTGGTTGGGCGTAAAGACATTGAAGCTTATCGCCAAATATCGCTTATTTTATTGTTTTACAATCTACTTTCACTTTTGTATAAGTTGGCGAAATTCTCTAATCGCTTCCAAGGGAGAGGACAACAAAATACAACGATTGAGCAGGGATAAATCTAATTCTGGTAATAGCTCACTTGTAACAACTTTCTCATATTCTTGCTCTCGTAAGCAGTAAACTTCAATTGTGCCATCTTCCCAAAACCAAACTTCCGGGACTCCCATTAATTTGTACTTCTGTAACTTTATGGGACTCCCGCTAGTAATGACTACTTCAATACAGAGGTCTGGTACAGGTTTGTCGCTTCCAAAGCAATAAGATAAGTCAGCTTGATATTCTACTATCTCAGGAATAACCTGGCTAAAACTCCCACTGGGGAAAAATTCAATGCCCTGTTCCAAGAAATACTGCCCCAAGAGCAAACCAGTTAAACACTTAATTGCCTCATGAGGCTTGCCAATACTCACAATTTCTAAGATCCCCTTACAATAAAACAGCCGCACCCCTGGCACATTTTCAAAGCTGGCTTGAATCGCTTTAAACTGTTCCCAACTTAACCCATGTCTGAAGAAGCGTTGTTCTTCTGGGAAGTTAACAGCATTTTCTAACGTTTGAGTCATAATATTTTTCACTCTCGCAGTTAGTACTCACGAAATTTATCTCATTTCCATCTTAAATCAAAACCAAATTATCCCGGTGAATCACGGTTTCCACACCTGCATAGCCTAAAATTGCGGAAATTTCCCGCGAATGACAGCCGCGAATCTTTTGCAATTCATCGCTGTTGTAATTCACAAGTCCTCTAGCAATTTCGTTACCGTTGCTGTCACACAATTGCACTGCGTCCTGTGTGCGAAACTCTCCTTCTACTACCTTAATTCCAGCTGCTAATAACGATTTTCCCGCTAGAGAAATTGCCGCGATCGCACCTTCATCTAAATACAATTTACCCACAGGTAGAAGTCCGTAAGCTATCCAACGTTTACGCGCCGAAGTTGGTTCGGGTTGCGGTTCAAAATGCGTTCCAATAAGTTCACCCTTGATAATTTTTTCTATATTCTGGGGAAATCGCCCTTGGGTAATTACGGTACGAACTCCCGCCGCGATCGCAATTCTGGCAGCCGAAATTTTTGTCACCATACCGCCAGTACCCCACTGAGAACCTTGGGAACCTGTTTGTATTTGTAATTGAGCTAATTCTTTAATGCTACTAACTAAAGCGATGGGTCGCGCATCTGGTACGGAACGCGGATCGGCTGAGTACAGCCTATCGACATCGGTAAGCAAAAATAGCCAATCTGCTTCTACTAGGCTGGCAACTAATGCCGAAAGGGTGTCATTATCACCAAATTTTAGTTCGTCTATTGCTACGGTATCATTTTCATTGACTATTGGGATCACTCCCAGTCCCAATAGTTCCTGAAAAGTGTTATAGGCGTTGAGATAGCGGCTGCGCTGTACTAAGTCGCTGCGAGTCAGTAATACTTGAGCGATCGCCTGTTGCAGGGTAGTAAATAAATCATCGTATATACGAATTAACCTGCCTTGTCCAACTGCTGCTACAGCCTGTTTTAGTGCGATCGCTTTGGGACGTTCAGTTAAGCCTAACCGCGCACAACCTACCCCCACAGCACCAGAGGAAACTAAAATCACCCGATGTCCTTGGCGTTTTAAATGGCAGAGTGTTTCCGCCAAGGTGGCGATCGTAGAAAGTGCTAATTGTCCCGTTTCTGGTTGAGTTAGGCTAGAAGTACCGATTTTGACAACAATTGTTAATACCATCTTTGAATTTTAGATTTTAGATTTTAGATTTTAGATTCAGATTAAACATCTTGCAATACGGTTCAGTTAAGAAAAAATAACTTGTGAGTTACAGGGCAGTCGAGTTAAAATTTTCTGTAATTTACCAGCCATTGCCCTTACTAAAATCAACCGTAATAACATCAGGAGAGTCAATCAAGATGATGACGATCGAGAGATTAGAAGAAAAATTGCGACAAGCAATGCTCGATAGTGATGTGCCGATCTTAGATGAATTAATTGCTGACGATCTGATTTTCACCATGCATACAGGTCTAGTAGTCGATAAGCAATACGATTTGGATGCACATCGTAGTGGAATGCATAAGTTTACTAAGGTCGAAATTGACGATCGACAAATTCTTAATTATGGTAATTTTGCTGTGGTCGCAGTTAAAACATATCTGGCGGGAATTCACGATCAGCAAGCTTTTTCAGGTACTTATCGCTTTACTCGCGTCTGGGCAAAGCATCAAGATCGATGGCAAATAGTAGCGGGTCATGTTTGTCAATTAGTTTCTCTTTAACGAACTTTGGGGGTTTAAGTCCCCTGTCTCTACAGGCAGGGCTATTTCATTCTATTTTTAGGACAGTTTTTACGAATCTTTTTGAGAAAAATAATAATTTAGCCTAGCAACCTTTTTGGGCTTTCCTATACGTCGAACTCACGTTATTTTAAATTCAATCCAAAATCCAAAATTGGAAAGCGCCAATCCCTCTATAGTGAAGGTTGACGCTTTACGGGTGTATATTTACTTATTATGAGTTAGGGTCTTTTTTGGCTGACCCCATGTTATTAATACTTATGATCCCCGATTTTTGGATTCCAGTAAGATTCTTTAATCATTTCTTTAGATTTACTTTCCTGACGATTTGTCAACTTTTGTGAATCTTTCTTTCTTTGGGGGTAATAGAGGCTCCCAGAATTTCAGATATCCAAACTTCAAAGTTGCGGACAGGATGAGAGCGCAAGGCTGCGTCTGCATGAACAATCGGTTCGACTAAAATAGTAAACATTCCTAGGCGATTACCTGCTATGACATCCGTAAATAAGCGATCGCCTACCATCCCCACTTGATGAACTGGTAGATCCATTCCCCTAAGTGCTGCTCTAATTTTGCGTCGGGAGGGTTTAGCTGCACCCAAATAGTAAGGTAGGTTGAGCGATCGCGCAATTCCACCAATTCGCGCTTCACTCAGGTTGTTACTCACCAAACACAATGCAGTACATCTGCGAATTTGCTCTACCCAATCTTGTAGTTCTGGAGAAGCTATTCCTACTGTAAAGGGTACTAAGGTTTCATCTACATCCAATACCAGCCCTTTAAGCCCGTATTGTTGGATAATATTTGGTGTTAGATTCAACACTGAACCTTCTAAAATCAAGTCAGGCTGTAAAAGATTGTTCCAGATCATAGTCAACCGTCAAATTTAAATAGCTCAGACAAATGAGCATAACTCAATGTAGTTTAGTTAGTCGAACTAGATTCTGGAATATCTCCCTGAACACTTTGAGATAAAATCCCTAAAATCTTATCTATCTCTTTGATGTAATAATTATTCAAATCAATAAATATATCGTTTGATTCTAACTTCAAAAACTTCCAAATATCCCCCGTTGTTACCGCGCCATAAATTTTCCTAATTTCATTTCCTTCCTGTTGATTAAACAATTGTGCTGCTAACATTGTCGCCGCACATTGGCCTAATCCACCTTTAATATTTTCATTTTTGGCTTCAATAATAACCACCACAGGCACATTAATTGTTAATTGCTCTTTAGCACGACTGATGATAAAGTCACAATAGCCATTCAGACCTTTTTCTACATCTACATTAAAATCTGTTCCTGAAAATAAACTAATTGGATAATTAGCCCTGCGTCTTACCTCCAACAAAATTGGAGTGATAATCATTTCTGAACGAGCTTTTTCAGTATTAATTGCTAAAGCCAGTTCTGCCGTTTCTTCTAAAGAATTTATGAGTTTCTCACTTGGCTGTAAAGGTTTTATGTCGGCACATAAATCAGTTTCTTCATCAATGTGGATGCTGAATGACTTTTTAAATTTACTTAATGTAAAGTCGCTATAAGCCATTTTCAGCACCTCATAACAATTTTGGATTTTGAATTTTAGATTAAAAATCCCTACCGAAATGCTTTTTCCAGGATTTTAAAAAATACTAATTGTCCCAATTTAGTGTCAATGTTTCATCGCTTCCACATTTAATGGGACATGGTAAAAGGTTTAAGTAGATTTTGATTACAATCAAAAATTCCCAATTAAAAAATTGGAATTTTTAATCTTATTCCACTTCATTAAAAAGATGTTCCTCTAACAGAGGTTGCACTTTCCGAAACTCCTCTGGAGAAAGTAATTCCGGTTCACCTGTTTTTGCTATCCGTGCAAAAAACAACAGGGGATCGAGGGGTGTATAAATTGCATACTCCTGATCTTCATCATAGAAGCTAGCGAGTAGCTGTAATTGCTCTGGCTCT
>NZ_JAIVFR010000259.1 GCF_020829685.1 Nostoc sp. CHAB 5715
AATGACTAATGACCATTGTACAGACGCGTTGAACCGCGTCTCTACGAATGACTAATGACCAATGACTAAGATTGTTATCTAGAAGTTTTTGGTAGCGCGGCGGTAATTTGGCGGAGCATCATGACTTGCCAATAAGGTACAGGAGCCAGCAATACAGTACCAGTTCCCTCAAAAGTATTGACGAGAAATTCACCAGAAGTCATCGAACCTAAAAGAGATTTGGTAGCTTTTTCAACGCGATAATTTAAGCTACTTGTGCGAGCGATCGCAAAATTTCCATCCACAACTAATCGATCATTTCGTAAATTTATTACTTCTACAGGGCCTTGTGCTGCCATCACTACTGTACCCCTGCCTTTGACTTTTGTTTGAAACAATCCCTCGCCACCAATTAAGCCTGATACAAATTTGTTTCGTTCAACTCCTACTTCTACAGTGCCATCACTAGCCCAATAAGCGCCACTATCTAAAATCCATTCACTACCGTCTAATTCTAAAATGTGATATCCCGATAAAGAAGGCTCTAAATATAATTCACCAGTACCTGTATATGTAGGACGGAAAATATTTTCTCCCGTGGCTAAGGATTTCAAAAACCCGCCTGCTGAAGGAGCTTTAGATTGCATCTGAATGTTGCCACGTATATAGTACATAGCACCAGATTCAGTTCGGACTGTTTCGTTTTGTAAAGTAACCTTGACTAAACGTAAGCTTTCTCGTTCGATTATTTCAAAACTTGCCATAATTTTTCTTTTGATTTTTACAGAAATGTGTAATATCACGTCCGGTTAAACAGTTGTCATTGCGAACGGAGTGAAGCAATCGCTCCAGACGTTGTGATTGCTTCGTTTCACTTCGTTCCACTCGCAATGACATATCACAAGTAATTTATCGGACATGATATAATTGGCTCTTAAACAGAATTTATATACATTTTTGGCATCTATTTTTACAAATGGCAAGTCGAAAAATTTAATTAGATTGTTAAACAAAGTCTATTTGATGAAAATGAATTATCTGTGTTCAGAAAAAATATTGGTATCACTTACTGTTTAACTTAACGTGAATTTGACGGCTCATATTGTGCTCATATAACATAAATTAGTCAAATAAAAAGACCTCTAATACCAATTCCTGAAAATCCTGATTCATGTAGATTTATCGTAAGGGCATGGCATTGCCATGCCCCTACGAACCTATTTGTATCATTATTAAAGTGAAATGGTATAAGTTTATCGAACTCACGTTAGTTTAGTTAGAGTGAATATTTATAATTTTGAAAAATAGTTAACTAGTTCCGTGGGTTTAAGTCCCCCGGTTCAATAAAAAAGCAAGTTTTGTGTTGGGGTTAAATCCCCATTACAAAACAAAATTTACGAATTACGAATTACGAACTTGTACCCTCGCTTGTCCTGAGCGTAGCCGTTGGCGCAGCCTCTCGTAGAGAAGGGCGTAGCCGAAGTATTACGAATTATTTAATGAATCTTCACTCCTAAGTTTTAGCTCCTATTTTGTGTTTATTGCTAACTTCTAAGGGGAGGAAAATTGTCAAAACTTCCCCATAGTGTGGACGCTGACGCACAATCAGTTTGCCGCCGATCGCCTGAAACAAATGCTTGGTTGCGGCGATATTCAAACTAATCGTACCCGTTTCTGGTTGGAACATCAGCAATTGACCTAGAGCTTTGCGAATTGGTGGCGTTGCAGGTATGGTGGCTTTACTTGAATCTTTGCATCCAAATTGGGGCGATAATTGTAACTTAAGTTGATCTCCCGCCGGGATAACTTGTACTTGAATATGGCTACCAGCAGGTAAGCTGCGAGTGAAATTCTCTATCAAACCAGTGAGTACCTGATCCAGCATCATGGGATTACTTACCACTGTTGGTAGTTGCTGGGGTAAAACAACATTTAAAGTTAAGTTCCGCCGATGCGCTGCTTGTTCCCAACGGGGAATGCTCTGCTGCAACACTTGATCTAAAGACATCGGTGTGAGTTGAGTTTTTGGCGATTTTGCTGAGGTAGTAGTTTCCAATTCCGCTGCCTTAAACAGCAACTCCATACGGTCAATTTGCTCGGTACACTCGTGATCGATAATTTTTAAGCGATTGATCACGCTAGCATCTAAGTCTCGCCGCTTCAGCAGTAAGCGAGTCATGGTGCGAATAGTTGTTAAAGGTGTGCGGACTTCGTGAGCGAAAGCTTGGAGCAATTCTACATCAGGATTTTGGGCATTGGGCATTGGGCATTGGGCATTGGGCATTGGGCATGGTTTATCCTCCTTGTCCCCAGTCTCTTCTGCTTCTGTTAATTCCTGAAGCAACAACTGGCTAAACTGAATCATGATGCGGTAATCTGGCGCTACCGGAGAATACTCTTGTACTAATGTATCCAGGCGGGCAAAAAATTCTGGATTAGCCAGCATTACCCTTGCTCCTAGCGATCGCCAAGCCTGCTGCACTACCTCTGGCTCAAAAGAAAATGAAAAGGTTTTTTTACCGTTTTTGTGTGTTGCTAAAACCAGTACTAATCTAAATTTTTCTGTAAAAACCAAGCAAAACTGCTCTGCACCTAGTGGATCGGCAGGTAATAAAGAAAGTACCGATTCATGGGGAGCCATTTCTTCATTTGCAGAGGCAATTGCATCTGGCATCTGAAATGGCATCAGCGCCAAAGGGTTAAATGGTTTTGCCGTAAAAGTTACTGTTTGTAAACTTTGAGTCAGTTTTGGCTGACTAAATAAGGGTGCTGGTGCAGCTAAAACTAATCCTTGGGTTGTGTCTCTTGAAGCAGCTGCTAAAGTATTTAATAGCAAATGTTCTGTCGCTGCTAGGCTGACACGCCACTGCCGTTCTGCTTTAGCAGGTGAACATTCAGCCACACTTGATTGATTTTCAGCCAAGATTTCGCTCAGACTTGGCAATATCCATTTGTACACAGGCTTTCACCCCTTAATTCAAGAGCGACTAACAGCGTCTAGGGTAGAAATTTCACTACTACCTAAGAGGTTATAGCTATTTGTGTACTGACAACAGTCGTAGAACCGAACAATTCGGGCGCAATTTCCCCTCTAAGTGCGATCGCAGTTATGGGCTGAAAAACTACTCGCGCTCATTTTTACCGATAGGTATGGCGATCGCAGAAAGCTTAATTAACAGCAGCAGCTGTTGAATGTAATCATCAGTGTACTGGAGGTTGCCGTAGATGAAACTAACTGGGTTGTTGATTTCGTGAGCAAGGACATCGGATACAGTTGTTTTCCACACGATCTAAAGAGAGTGCCGCACCGCGATGAAGACATTGGTCTAGAAATACTACAACATTTCCAACAGAATTGCGGTACACGACAAATTCCTGGTTTAGCATTGTGATACGTTTGGGCTTATACCATTTCTTTGTGAGGCTGCGCCAAACCCTTTTAACTTCTTTCTTTGTGTCCTTCTCTACGAGACGCTACGCGAATGCCTCCTTTACGGTAGCCTGCGGCAAGCCGCTTGGCATCTACGTTTTTCTTTCTTGTACTTATAGCGGTTCTCGTTTACGTGAGGTACACCCGTAGGGGCACGAGCCAGCTCATACGTGTCAACTTAACGTAAAAGCCATGTCCCGCAAGGAACTGAAGTTCCTTGGCTAATAGCTTAAGTCTTCTTTTGATGACTAAATAATCCGAAAAATTTTTAGTCTACTTTAGTAGACTTTAGCTATAAGCCCTGAAATTCATTTCTGGGCGGGCGTGTCAGCCAACAGATAAGCGATTTTTAGCTTAAGTTGACACCAATGAGCAAAGTTTAGCCCCTACACCTTGCGATATAATGTTGTACCGCATTTGGATGGGAACCGCTATATGGTTTAGTGCATCTTCATACAGAATTGGTATTACTAGTTACAGCAAAGCTGAATTCGCAGGTGTACCAGAAGTTTTTTAACATACTCTTCCCTTAACTATTAAATTTATCAATACCACTTTAAGTAAAAGCCAAAAATATCCACTTACTAATTAAGGAAAAAGCGTTTTAAACCAACTTGAAAAAGCCAGTTTAAAACGCCCTAAACTACTGGAAAGATCGAAAATTAGTTAGTGATAAATAATTGTTGTGTTAGTTGCTAAAAGAACCAGCAGTTTTCACCAAGCAGTTAACAGAGGAGTACAGTCGTGCTAACTACTAAACACTTTTGAATCAATTTATTACTCAAGTTTGTCAAGAAAACTACTAGATTTCCATAGATAGCAACTAAAAGCTTGTAATTTATATGAGTAGTGTTTTTTAGCCACCTAAAGCGTTGAATACTGTATTACCTGTAGCTCCTAATACTCCTCCTGACTTTTGTCCTATCTGACCTTGCCCAGTTACTGCCTCACGTTCAATCGCAGTCAGTGTCTGTCCTGCTGCTCCTGCAAGGGATTAGGTAGCACCAAACGTTGCTTCTAAATCGTTAACTGTGCTGCCGCCAACAATTGAGCTTTGTTGTGTCTCGTTCAACTCCTCAAATAAGGTTGCAGAAATATCTCCATTTCCTATTGACATTCCTAAATATAACATTTGAATAGCCATCAGTTCAACTCTTAATTCTATAAGTTACACAAGCAATTATACAGTTTATCTCATGTGATGTTATACATATTTGGAAATATCCTACTTTTCTTACTTTTCCTACTTTTTATTTTCGATAAATTCATGTCGTATAAATAGCAATTAAGTAATTTTATTTAGGCTATAGCTTAGAAATAAAAAACTTCTTACCTCTTGTATCCTTTTAGTATTGGCTATTTTTTCATAACAGAATAATTGAGGATTTATACAAAACATCCTACTAAACCTACTTTTCCCACTAATACTAATTATTGTTGTAACTAAATATACAATCATTACATTAGATAAAAAAATATTGAGTGTAATGACTACCTCTGCTATTAAACCAACTCCCCATCCACAGCTGCGTTGGCGTAGCCCGCGCTTCTCTACCAGACGCTGCGCGTAGCTTGCTTAAGAGGAGGGGTACGACTTGCCTCTGCTACCACCGCAGGCATCGCCCACTGGGGAAACTTTGCCAGCAGCCTCTTGATGATGATACAGCTGCATCACCTCCCCAATCGCCACAGCCTCACCTTCTGACATACATCACCCAACTGGAGCGATAGTCAACAGAAAGTAGCAAAATTTTTAATCTAGGTCTATTTTAGCGATCGCAGATGCAAGTTTGAGGAAGGATAAACCTCATTTCGTCAGATGCAGCAGGCTACGTAAAAGATTCTATGTGCGACGCCGAATAGCCCGTCGTAGATATCGCATTTTTTGAGTAGATTAACAATAGACCATCTCAAAGGCACTTTATGACTTCTTTTGATTCAGTTGAAGATTTGGTACTAGTTGCTGGTGCTACTGGTGGAGTGGGGCAACTGGTGGTAGGCAACTTACTAGAAAAGGGTTTGAAAGTTCGCGTTCTGACACGCAATGCTGCAAAAGCCGAAGAAATGTTTAACCGGAGAGTGGAAATTGCCGTTGGTGACATCCGCCAGCCAGCTACACTACCAACCGCAACGCAAGATGTCACCCACATCATAAATTGTACCGGAACCACTGCCTTTCCCTCTGCGCGATGGGAATTTGATCAATCCCTAAACTTGATTGAATGGGGAATCACTTTCCTTAACCCCAAATCTAGTGAAGCAAAAGCAAAGAATAGTCCGGCCAAGGTCGATGCCCAAGGTGTGAGCAACCTAGTGGCAGCAGCACCCCGCAATTTGAAGCGGTTCGTTTTCGTCTCTTCTTGCGGAATTGAGCGTAAAAATCAGTTTCCTTTTAGTATTCTTAATGCTTTTGGCGTGTTGGATGCCAAACAGAAGGGCGAAGAGTCCATTATTAACTCAGGATTACCCTACACCATTATCCGCCCAGGACGCCTGATTGACGGGCCATATACCTCATACGACCTCAACACCCTCCTGAAGGCAAAAACTGGGGGTAAATACGGTGTGGTAGTAGGCACTGGGGATACACTTTCGGGCGATACCAGCCGGATTGATGTAGCAAACGCTTGTGTAGAATGCCTTTTACACTCAAGTAGTTCCAGGAAAATTTTTGAAATAGTCAACCAGGGACAAAGGCCGCCTGCAATTAACTGGGAAACTCTTTTCTCTGGGCTTGAGTGAGTGCTGTTAGCGATAGCGGGGCGTTGAGCCAGTGCTGAGTTCAGTGCTTTTGTAGTTTATTACCTCTAAAGACGGCAAACACCACTCTACCGTTACGGTTCACCCTAATTACTGAAAGTATTAATTCTCATACATTAGACGAAGTGAAGGCAATAAATCCATGAAATAACTAAAAAAAGTATTTAGTTAGTTTAACCGTCCTAAGCAAGGTTCGGGAAACTACCCTTCATGGACTGGCTACCACTAAGCTTCAGTATATATATCAGCATATCTGGAGTTTTAACCCCAGAAAAGCCAAAACAAAGGTATTCATGCTGAACTGGCTGATTTATTGACCCTGTTGGTTCAAAATTTAGTCCTTTATATTCTCATTCATTCATTTGTAGTTATACGGAGCCAGCACCTAAAATGGCAAAAGTAGTTGGAATTGACTTAGGAACAACGAACTCCTGCGTGGCAGTGATGGAAGGTGGTAAACCCACAGTAATTGCTAATGCTGAAGGTTTTCGGACAACGCCATCAGTAGTCGCATTTGCGAAAAATGGCGACAACTTGGTTGGCCAAATTGCCAAACGCCAAGCGGTGATGAACCCCGAAAATACGTTTTACTCAGTCAAACGCTTTATCGGACGCCGCTACGACGAAGTTGGTAACGAAGCTACGGAAGTTTCTTACAAAGTCCTTAGCAGTAACGGCAATGTCAAATTAGATTGTCCTATAGCTGGTAAACCGTTTGCTCCTGAAGAAATTTCTGCAAAAGTTCTTCGCAAACTAGTTGAAGACGCCAGCAAATACCTGGGTGAAACTGTAACCCAAGCTGTAATCACTGTTCCGGCATACTTCAACGACTCGCAACGGCAAGCGACAAAAGACGCTGGTAAAATTGCAGGTATTGAAGTTCTACGGATTATCAACGAGCCTACCGCAGCTTCTTTGGCTTATGGGTTTGATAAGAAGAGTAACGAAACCATCCTCGTGTTTGACCTTGGTGGTGGTACCTTCGACGTATCCGTGCTGGAAGTAGGAGATGGAGTTTTTGAAGTACTAGCCACATCTGGTGATACCCACCTCGGCGGTGACGACTTCGATAAAAAAATAGTTGACTTCTTAGCTGAGAAGTTCAAGAAAGCTGAAGGCATTGACCTACGGAAAGACAAGCAAGCTTTACAACGTCTGACTGAAGCCGCAGAAAAAGCCAAAATTGAGCTTTCTAGCGTTAGCCAAGCAGAAATCAACCTGCCATTTATCACCGCTACCCAGGATGGACCCAAGCACCTGGATACAACCCTGACTCGCGCTCAGTTTGAAGAACTTTGCTCTGACTTAATCGACCGTTGCCGTATTCCTGTGGAAAATGCCCTTCGGGATGCCAAGTTAAACAAAGGCGATATTGATGAAGTGGTGTTAGTTGGTGGTTCTACCCGCATTCCTGCTGTGCAGCAGATTGTGAAGCAGGTATTGGGTAAAGACCCCAACCAAAGTGTGAACCCTGATGAAGTCGTAGCAGTTGGTGCAGCCATTCAAGCTGGGGTACTGGCTGGTGATGTAACTGGCATCTTGCTGTTAGACGTGACACCCCTATCTTTGGGTGTGGAAACATTGGGCGGTGTGATGACCAAAATTATCCCCCGCAACACAACAATTCCCACTAAGAAATCAGAAGTTTTCTCCACTGCTGTGGATGGACAAACCAACGTAGAAATTCACGTCCTCCAAGGTGAACGCGAATTCTCTAACGATAACAAGAGTTTGGGAACATTCCGCCTGGATGGTATTCCTTCTGCACCACGCGGCGTTCCCATTGTCAACAGTATTATGGATAAATGCCGGATCGTGAATCTGGATAAGGATATCAACCTGCCAGAAACCGATGCCAAAGAGATGAGTGCCGACGATCGCGATAATATTGTTGGC
>NZ_JAIVFR010000025.1 GCF_020829685.1 Nostoc sp. CHAB 5715
ATTTCGCAGCAGTTGTAGTTATCAAGGATTGGACGTGCGGAGTATCCTAAAAAGCGCAGTTTCTTTTGAATAGCTGATGTTGAGCGTGTGTATCCTCTTTTCTTGAGCCGATATGCTATTTGTTTAACAGTGTAGAGACAAGCCATTTCTTCAATGATTGCGAGTTCTTCATCAGTCCATTTTGTATGCATCTGATTACCTCCCCTATTTATGCAGATTTAGTAGAAGACTGTTCTTGGATAATTCGAGCGCTGATAGATTCAAAATCCACTTGGAATATGTTCATATATGTGGACATTTCCCCAGTGTTGTAGCGGTCTACTATGTGCTGTTTGATTGTGGATTGATTCAGGCCATTAGGGATATAAATGTGCGCTTCACTCGTAATTTTTTCGACTACTGTGACAATGATTCTCATGGTTAATTCCTATCTGATTAATTGAGGATTCAGAAGTTAGAATAATTCTGAATCCTGACTTTTGGTTTAACTTGCCCCAGTCTTTACTGTTTGCACCTGTTGCATCCAAGTTTTGATTGCCGTTAACTCATCCGCACCGCTAGCAACAGCATTAACAACAAGATTTTGATATGAAGATTCCGCTTGATTGGGATGGTCACACTTGCCTGCTGCCCAAGCCAAACACATAGTCTTCACCAATTCATCAATCTTGCTAATATGCAATTGGCTGGGACTATTAGTGTCTTGGAATTGCAACCACTCTCTGACCAAATCAAGGGGATAATCAAGCAAAGTGCGAATATTTTTTACTCGTAAATCAAGTGTGTGTACTGGTTGAGGGACTACGCTAAGTTTTGGTGTAAATGAAATGGTTGAAGAAGCACCACCTAAAAGAGATTGAATGTCACGAATGATTGTTGCCCAATCCAAATCTCTACTCCATTCCCTGTAAATCTTGGTCTTACTTGCAGCATCGTAAAGATTACAGAAAACTGTGTTCTCGTCGCCACCATTCGCAACGATAATCAGTGGCTTAGAAAAATCTTGGATTAATGAAGCAGCTAAAAGAAAGCTTTTAGCAAAATTGGTTTCAACACCAGTTCTTATGATGTAAAGTTCATCAGCGTTCACGACAATATCAAGTTTAAGATTGTCCTTACCTTTAAACTCTTTAGTCGTCAATCGCAGTTCTGACAAGTACCCAGTTAATGCTCTTTGGGGAACTGGGATGGTTTTCTCCCTGTCAATATCGTAGTGATACCACAGGTAAGATTCTCCACCTAACTCGGCGTTTTTGACATAGAGATAAATCGGTTCGGGAGGGTTGCATAAACCTAGTTTGATTTCAGTAGCCATATTTTGTTGGGATATGTGATAATTAGTGGTTTGTAACGGAACTTTCAGTGCTTTACGATTGCTTGAAGAAAAGCTGATATTCAAGCAATCGCTTCTCTACTAAATAGAAGTCTCTCGATTCCGGTCTAACTCCCATTGCAGATAAGTGAGCGCAGTTTGAGCATCAGCAATGTTTAAATCTGGCTGATACCCTGCTTCCAACAGTTGTTTGTAGTCTGGGTGTGTAGCAATTTCAGATATCAGGGTTTGGGCTTGTTCAACTAAGTAGTGCAGATTTGGGTTAGACATTTCGATGCCCAGCCGTGAACATAAATCTTCTGCTTTCACTCCTGTTATTCCTGGCTCAATCTCCATTTCTAACTCTTCAAGCAGAGATTGGAAATCAGGGTGTTCATCGTTGATTTCAACCTCAAATAAATCTGCACTCTTTGTAACAGTGGTCGCCCAATCAGGTAAAGTCTGTGGAATGGTCTTAGCGTAAAGTTTCATGATTTTCTCCTCTGGGATTAATAACCTAAAAATCCTCGGCAATCTCCAACAAAAAGCCGCGTCCCGTGTTCTGTACTTGCACCAGTTCTTTATCTAGAAGTGTTTGAATAACTGAATCAGAGAATTGAAACTGAAGACGGTGCAGAGGCACACAACCGCCGCAAAGCCGAATCGAACGCAGCAAATGATTAGCTCTACGGTCAAAGCTGTTGTCAACGGTCTTAGGCATTGTTTGCACCCTCAGTTAATACGGTTAACTGTTGTTGAAGAATGGAGATTTGGTGTTGATAAAACTCAATCTCTGCGCGGATCTGCAAGAATAATTCTTCAGGTGTAAGTGGTTGGATTTGAGACTCTTGAAAATGGAACAATTCGTCAGAGTTTTTGTGAGGCATCAGCGCATAACGCCAGCCATCACCAAATTGTTCAGCTAATTCAGTACCAGAGGGGTAGTAATAAAACCCCAAAATGATGCCGTCCTTAGTGCGCTGTTCCATAGCAAAGCGGGGATATTCCCAGTGTTGGGGGATTGATATTGTTGGTTGCATTGATTTAATGGGAATTGGTGAATAAGCGAGTAGTTGATGAGCGATCGTTTAACTGTTACAACTTCAGCGATCGCTCTTGTATGTGCGAGAATTACGCCGTTACCAACTCCCAACTTTCTGCAACTGGCGTATACTCCCGTAACAGTTCCCAGTCAAGGGATGTCAGCATCTCAAATGGGCGGTCTAGCAATTCTTCAAATGTTGGCTCAATGCTGGGTGAAGTTTCCACCATCGACAGCCACCACACTGCATCCAACACCGAGTCACAGGGTATGCGCTGCTGGGTTTCGTCTGCTGCGCGTGTGAACCACCAGCCGAGGTCAGTGCATCCTACTTCGCCTAATTTCTGGTCATTTTGGTAAATGCCATCGTCCAGCATTTCAAAGCCGTACTTCTCGCACTCCTTGAAAATCTGCGCCATGATTTCGTTACCAGTACTGCAAACTTCTTCTGGTAATTGCTCTTGTACCATCCGTGAGAGGTTAGAATAAGGCGCCTTTTGTCAATCAGCTAAAATACTCAAAACAGTCTTAATAAGAATGATAATCGTGTATGGGGAGAGGGGGAGGAGGCAAGCGACGCTTGCCTCCTCCCCCTCTATTTGATTATCATTTTAATTGGCAACAAAGACTCCGACGACCATTGCCAGATAGTGTTAAATTTGCACTCCGTAATTTTGAACAAATTTGGATTGCTGATGGGTCAACCCTAGAAGCGTTATTTCGGAAGCTAAAAAGCCTGGAAGACCTGAAACCAGGACAGTTAGCCGGGAAAATTTGTACAGTTATTGATTTGATTACTCGAAAACCAGTCGAAGTTTGGTTTCACACTAATCCAGCAGCATCGGACACTAATTTTGAAGCGGCATTATTAAATTTACTGCCTCCTAAAACTCTGATTTTACTTGACAGAGGTTTTTATCATTTCCAATTTTTACAACAAGTTATTAACCAAGAAGTTCATTTTATTACTCGTTTAAAAGCCAAAGCATCTATTCAGTACTTAAAGATTTTCAGCTATGACCATTCAGTTAAAGACCGATTGATTCAACTTGGCACTGTTCGTCGTGGCGCACCAGTACTCACTTTACGTTTAATAGAAATTAAGGTTGGTAAAACTAGCTATTCTTATGTTACTTCTGTCCTCGACCCACAAATATTACCTCAGAAGTGTTGTGGCAGATTTATATCGCCGGAGATGGAGAGTTGAAGAAGCTTTTTACACAGTCAAACGCCTGCTGGGGCTATCTTATTTATGGACTGGTTCTATTAATGGTGTGAAGTTACAAGTCTGGGCTACTTGGCTTTTTTATGCCGTATTAGTTGACTTGGGAGATGCGGTAGCTGATGAATTAGCTTTACCATTTGACCGCATTTCTTTGGAGATGATTTTTCGAGGTTTATACCATTTCAGCGTTGCCTACGATAAAGGTAACGCCGATGACCCTATTAAGTACTTCGCTGCCCCAGAGAATCAAGACGCAAGAAGTGGTTAAATATCTCCGAAAGCCAGTCTCCAGGCTAGATTTGTCCGCTTTTCCTGCACCCTCACAGACATTTGTGCAATTACCTTAACCTCTCACCGATGCCAGATGGCATGAATTTCTGCCAGTCTACGCTTGTCAGCTTCTGACGGTTCCCTACGATGTTCTCCTTGGGAAAACCAATGAGCTACCGTACTTTTAGAGCGTCCGCACAACTCAGCAAGTTCTTCGTAATTTACAGCCCAATGTTTCAGGAACTCTTCAGGCTCCATTTTGATAGCAACCTTAGCTTTATAAATCTCAAACAGTTTCCAGTGTCTTCTAGTGGGCGTTTTGGCTGCAATCATAGTGACAACTCCAATAATGCACGGGCGACAACATTATTTAGAGTTATGATACTGGAGAGAGCGATCGCCCGGAAGCAGTGTTCTAGTGAGAGCAATTGTATAATCCCAAGTAAAAAGCAGCACAAGTTGTATGAAAGACCCTGCACGTCTACGCAAACAGGAGTCCCCGTGATTGGCAAGCAGTTTAAGAACCAAAGCTTCCGTTCCACCCTAGACTATGTGCTAGGCAAAGAGAAAGCCACTATTATCGATAGCAACATGGGTGGCACTACACCCAGGCAGTTAGCTAAAGAATTTGGTGCTGCAAGAAGAATGCGACCACTGCTGCAACGCGCCTGCGCTCACGTTATTCTCTCTATACCCCACCGCGACGCATCCCATGAAAAAGGGGAATACCACGAGCATTTGAACGATGAGCAGTACGCAGAGGTTGCCCAGCGCTGGCTCTTTGAGATGAAATTCCTGGGTGAAGGACTAAATCAAAGCCAGTACGTGATTGCCCGTCACCACGACACCGACCACGAACACATCCATATAATTGCTTCTCGCATTCGCATGGACTCTTCAGTTGTGTCAGACTCCTGGGACTACCGTCGTAGTGAGGTGGTAGTGCGACAGTTGGAGAAGCAGTTTGGGTTGTCAGCTGCCCCCTGTAGTAGCGAAAGGGTTGCTACTCAAGTTCAACAGGAATATGGCATTAAAGCTACAGTAACTGACCGTCGCGCCCAAACCCAGAAGCAGAAACACCACGCAAGCAACAAACCACCTGTTACCCAACTGCTAGCTGACATCATTGATGAAGCAACATTAGACCAACCCACTGTTACCGAGTTGATTAGCAGACTACAGCAGCATGGTGTTTTGGTTCATCCACAGTTTAGCAGTAGGGGGTTGTTTAAAGAAGCGATCGCCTTTGAGATGAATGGGGTGAAGGTGGCTGGTAATAGACTAGGGTCAGCATACAGCTTTCCTGGTCTTCAAAAAAAACGTGGTATTTCCTATGACCCAGAACGGGATTTACCTGCGATACATGCGTGTGCGGCTGGAGACTTGGTTGAATTGCTACCAGATGCTACCGAGCAATTAGTGGAAGTATCGCCCCCCAGTGAGGAAGTAGCAACGGCGATGTCTACAACGGGCGTAGATGCAGCACCCCAGGAGGCAATTCAGCAACAAAACTATGCCAGCAGCATCAGTCCCATTATCCGGCTATTTTGGCACAAAGTGGGACAACCAAAAACATATTCAGGAGAGGTGCGACGTATCAGGTCGCGTAGGCACATCCGTGCTATGACCGAGGCATAAGCCTCCTGGGAATCCCTTCTCCTAGTCCCCATGTAAAAGAGTCACTGACTCCGGTCACACCCTCAGTAAGCAATGAACAGGGTGGAATGCAGACCACAAAAGCCTAACTTAGGAAGCCCAATCCAAAAGACGGGCAAGGGGAAGACTGAAATGGGTTAGCGCAAGCGAACCACTACAAGTCCCGTGAATTATGTGGAGCGAAAGTACACAGTACACATGGGCTGACAACGCTCCGACCAATCCCTGAAGCTTTTGCCCAAGGGATAGAGGGGATTGTAGTTTCCCCAGTGAAGGTTAAACTTCTAAACTAACAGAGCGGACATTTGTCTATATTGTTAGTTAGCAACTATGAATACCAATAACAAAAGTTCCTCTACCTTAAAACAGGAGAATCGAGACTTGGTAATCGATCGCCTAAAACAGGACTTAAAAAACGACCTGATCGCTGGTTTGTTGGTAGTAATTCCCCTAGCAACCACCATCTGGCTAACGATTACCATTGCTACTTGGGTAATCAACTTCCTAACCCAAATTCCCAAACAACTGAATCCCTTTGATGGGTTAAACCCAATTTTAGTAAATTTACTGAATTTATTAGTAGGGTTGGCTGTACCACTACTAAGTATTTTATTGATGGGCTTGATGGCTCGCAATATTGCTGGGCGGTGGTTGTTAGATTTTGGTGAGCGATTATTACAGGCAATTCCTTTAGCAGGACAGGTGTACAAAACCCTCAAGCAGCTTTTAGAAACAATACTAAAAGATTCTAATGGCAAGTTTCGCCGGGTAATTTTGGTAGAGTATCCCCGTCGAGGAATTTGGGCGATCGCCTTTGTTACTGGTGCAATCAGCAGTGATATCCAAGCCCAGATGCCTCGTCCCGTGCTAAGTGTTTTTATACCCACTACCCCCAATCCGACTACCGGATGGTATGCAGTAGTTCCTGAAGATGAGGTGGTGAACCTCTCCATGTCGATTGAAGACGCCTTTAAAATAGTTGTATCAGGTGGCATTGTCGCCCCCAATACGCCCTTGGTTTTTCCCGAATCCACGCTGGAAGTGAAACACAACGAAATCAAGCAGCAGGTTATTCCCGTTGAAGAAAGTTAAATTGGGGACTGGGGACTGGGGATTGGGGACTAGGAAGTGGGTACTAGGGAAGATGAGTATGTGGATTCATACCTTAAGCAAATCTTAAAATAATTTCTTTCCTAGTACCCAGTATCCAGTACCTTCTTAGCGTAATTTTGTTGTTTGACTGTACCAAAGTTGATATAATTGGAAGTTTGCCCCGTTTAGTTAATCAGTTCTCACCTAATCACTCCTCAGTTTTATGCAACCTCGTAAACCCCAGCAAATTGCTCGTGAATTGGCGCTTTTAAGCCTTAGCCAATTGCCAGTCAACCCAAAGAAATTAGAAAAATTGGAAGACGATCAACTAGTATCTAAGTTGGTGCTAGGAGCAGTACGCACTCTGACCTCAGAAGTGCAAGATACCCTCGATAATGCCGCAGGTGAACTGCAACGCAGTAACGATCGCCTTTTAAGTAGCCAAACTCGGGCCTCCGACCTCAATACTGCTAGGACAATGCTGCAAGAAGCGATCGCCTGCACCCAGACAGCAATCAATCAGTTAGGTACAGCAGTTGATTTTCCAGTATTGATTCAGTTAGCTAATCAGGATAAGGGAGTCCGTAATTACGCTAAAGAGCTTGTGATTACCGTCAACGAAAATCGACAAATTATAGATGAACTCCTTTCTACTGCCTTAGTAGATTGGCAAGTAACTCGCCTCGCCCAAATTGACCGCGATATTTTGCAAATCGCTGTGGCTGAAATGAAGTTCTTAGGAGTTCCAGACAGTATCGCCATCAACGAAGCTGTGGAGCTAGCCAAACGCTACAGTGGAGACGATGGTCATCGGTTTATTAACGGTGTTTTGCGCCGAGTCACTGAGCAGAAAAAGACAGCATAGCCTTTTTTATTTGCCAAAGTGAGGGGGATGAGGGGGATGAGGGGGCAGGGGGAGCAGGGGAAGAAGAACTATTGATTATTGATTATTGATCAATGCCCAATGCCCAATGCCCAATGCCCAATGCCCCAAGTTAAATTAAACTCATAACTTATAACTTAAATATAACCAATACTGCTGCAATGGTTTTTAATTGGTTCCGTCGTAAATATAACAATTCCTCTGACACTCCCTCTGATAATAAACAGGAAGAAAATCCTCCTGCACAAGAACCCCAGCCAGAGCCAGCCGAAACGTCAACACCAACTGCTGAAACTGCTCCAGACACAACGACAGACTTGTTAGCGTTTGCTAAAGCTGCTTACAAAAATATTCAGCAAAAACAACAAGCCGAGATAGTAGAAACCCCGGCTGATTCAGCAGATGCCTCAGTAGCATCAGCACAACCTGAACCCGTAGAAACAGCACAGCCAGAAGTTATCCAAGTTGCTACTGAAGAAGAAAGTACAGAAGATTCCTCAGTGGCAGCAATTGTCGATCAAGATGTCTCCAGCCCAGAACTCACGGCAAATGAAGCTGAACCAACGCCCACCGAACCAGCAGCTACGCCAGAGGTAACACAGCCAACAGCACTATCCTTCTTAGAACGGGCGGCAGCAGAACGGCAAGCCAAGCTGGAACAACTAATGGTCACCGCCATTGAAGTTCCAGAACCAGAGGTAGTACAGCCAGTACCTGCAACTTCAGAGACAGGAGAGGAAATTCCTGGACTGGTATTTGATGATGGGTTTGTCTGGTCGGCGAAAGTTTTAGCAGCTCAAGGTAGAAGTCCAGAAGACGTTTCTATTGAGGAAATTACCTGGCTGAAAAAGCTCCGGCAAGGGTTAGATAAAACTCGTCGTAGCATTCTTAACCAACTGAAGGCGATCGTTGGTCAAGGGCCGCTTAACCTTGCTGCTGTAACGGAAATTGAGGCATTGCTCCTGCAAGCTGATGTGGGTGTAGAGGCGACAGACTTTATTATCAATGCCCTACAGACAAAACTTCGAGAAGAAGTTACTGCACCTGAAGAAGCGATCGCTTACCTGAAAAAAATCCTTCGGGATATGCTGGATGCACCGAGCAAAGCATCGCACAAAACTATCTTTACCCCAGAAAAAGAAACCTTGAATATTTGGTTAATCACTGGGGTAAATGGTGCCGGTAAAACTACCACCATCGGCAAAATTGCCCACTTGGGACAAAAATCTGGTTATAAATGCTTGATTGGAGCAGCAGACACCTTCCGCGCCGCCGCCGTGGAGCAGGTGAAGGTTTGGGGTAGTAGAAGTGGTGTAGAAGTAATTTCCAATCCGGGAAAGAATACAGATCCGGCAGCAGTTGTATTTGATGCGATCGCAGCCGCCCAAGCGCGTCAAACCGAATTACTTCTGGTAGATACAGCTGGGCGACTGCAAAACAAGAAAAATTTAATGGACGAACTTAGCAAAATCCGGCGAATTATCGACAAAAAAGCCCCAAATGCCAAAGTAGAATCTCTTTTGGTTCTAGATGCCACTTTAGGACAAAATGGACTGCGGCAAGCCGAAGTTTTCTCCCAAGCTGCCCAACTGAGTGGCGTTGTCTTAACCAAGCTCGATGGTACAGCCAAAGGCGGCGTTGCCCTTGCCGTTGTGCAACAGCTAGGTTTACCCATTCGCTTTATTGGTGCTGGCGAAGGAATTGAAGACCTGCGCCCCTTTTCTAGCTATGAGTTTGTCGAAGCTCTCTTGAGTGGCTAATTGAAAAATTTGGAGTTAAATATTTTTCTTGACAACTGATAAATTTAGGGATGACTGATCTGGTATTATCACTTGAACTCATTATAAACAGATCAATTCTTGTAAATCATAAGTTTGTCACAATAAATGGATAACTTTTGCTAAAATTTCAAGCTAATGCCTTTTTTTACGCTCTGAATGGGCATTTAGACGCAACACACAAAACCCCGGAAGCTTCCATCTTGCAGCAATTTAAAGGGCAAGCGAGACGCTCATCCCCGCAAATTCAACTATTGCAAGATGGACAGCAGTCTGAGCGGTGAGCAGTGCGTTGGGGAGCCAGCACAGATGAGTTCAGCACTGTGGGAGGGTTTGCGTTTGCAGGTGACTGGTGTTGGCTATGGCGACTTGTACTCCTAAGTCGAAGCAAGCTAGCAAGAGCGTCTCCGACAGGAGAAGGAACTGCGTTAGCGAGTTGGCAGAGCTGCACACTGCACGTAACTTACTTAAGAGTAAAAGTACGAGCATCATCTGTTTGCCCAGCGCCGACATCAGGTAAAGGACAGCTTCCGACCATCAGAACTTCGGAAAATCGTTCACTGTGGACTCAAAAAGCGAATTGGTGTAAGTAAGCTGATTCAACACTCCCAGGTGTATTCTCAGATCCTACTTGCGAAAGTATCTACAAATATTTTCTGTAGTAAATCGAGGTTTTCACTCAAAAAACTTCCAGTCTCCTAGTTGCCTCTGCCCAAACAGTTACTCTGAAAGCGTTATGAATTATTCTTTTAATAAAGTATTTTTATGACTTTAGAGATATGCTTTGATAATTAAGTTATGAAAAAATAA
The DNA here is from genome assembly GCF_020829685.1 of Nostoc sp. CHAB 5715. GTDB lineage: Bacteria > Cyanobacteriota > Cyanobacteriia > Cyanobacteriales > Nostocaceae > Nostoc. The sequence goes on from NZ_JAIVFR010000025.1 coordinate 10,069, forward strand.
AAAGCTTTCTTAACTATCACTGAAACTAGTAATTTTTACGGATTGGTTTTTGGCTAAAAATACATGATTTTAAATTACAAATATTCCATCAGAAATACAATAAGCAAATAAAATACTGATAAAAGTTACCTGTTACGTCTTTATACTCTTGCTAAAGTGACAAGTCTTGTCTAAATATGGTTTAGCAATGCCAAAGCCAAAAGATTTATAAGTAATCTAAAATCTGCCAATATAAAGTGCAATAGTACCTGTGCCTGTGTCTCAACTGCCCTCTCAACCCATTGACAACAATAGTAGTGCCGCGACAGATGTCACACCAGTCGTAGCACTAAAAGAACTCGTGGCAAGGTTGCACCGGGAACAGAACAAAATTCAAGATTTGCTCAGTTCTTTAGGATTTGCCCTAAGAAGTTTCAATAATTTGAATCAGTTTTTGGAACTGATCCCCCTGATGGCAACAAGAGTGACAGATGCAGACGGGAGCGCTCTGTTTCTCTACAAACCTAATGGTCAAGTAAGATTAGAGCAGTTACATTGGCAAGATAGTCGCCAGCGAAAAAATATCCGCAAAGCGCTAGAAATAGCCAGCAGTCAAATCACGCTTCTGCCCAATACTGCCCCTCTAGCCAATGCCACGGGGATTTTGGATGACCAGATGCATCGCTATTTGGGGCCAGATGTGCAAATCTTTGGTACGGCCATTTTAGTGAAGCATACAGAACGGGGATGGCTCTACGTTTTGAGCCGCGATCCAGAATATAGTTGGACAGAAACCAGGCAAAAGTTAGTTAGGTTAGTAGCAGACCAAACAGCTGTAGCGATCGAAAACGATGAATTAGCTGTAGAACTAAGAAAAAAAGAACGTCTAGATCAAGAACTAGAAATTGGCGCAGAAATTCAACGGCGACTTTTGCCACGTCAATGCCCCATAATCCCTGGTGCAGTCCTGGCGGCACGTTGTAAACCTGCCAATCGTGTCGGCGGAGACTACTATGACTTTATTGCTACCAATCACAATAAGATTCGGCCCAGGACCAAAGGCAGCACGGAAAATAGTCGCTGGGGTTTGGTTATTGGAGATGTCATGGGCAAAGGTGTTCCTGCTGGGCTGATTATGACGATGATGCGGGGAATGTTACGGGGAGAAGTGCTACATGGTAATTCCCCAGCCGGAATTCTACAAAACTTAAATAGGGTTATGTATGCGGATTTGGAAAATTCCCACCGCTTTGTAACGCTATTTTATTCAGAATATAATCCCCACAGCCGAATTTTGTCTTATAGCAATGCGGCACACAATCCTCCCTTATGGTGGCACGCAGCTACGAAAACTGTCAGCCGTTTAGATACCTTGGGAATGCTAATCGGTTTGGATGCTAACAGCCAATATGAAGATGCTCAGGCACAGTTAGAGCCTGGAGATACAATTATTTACTATACAGATGGCTTGACCGATGCTGCTGCTGCTGGTGGCGATCGCTTCGATGAAGATAACTTTGTCGCTGGCTTCAATACGGCTTGCAAGTACTGCAATGGCCCAGAGGAGATTGTGGATTACCTATTTGACCAAGTTGAGCAATTCATTGGTGCTGATAAGCAAAACACTGATGATATGACACTAGTTGTTCTGCAAATTTTATAGTCATTAACCATCATTGCTTGGTCAAGTCATGATTAAATCGATGGTGGCTGAGGATTCACTAGAGTAATTCTATTAAATTTAATTTTTTATTTATTTTTTCTTTGAATTTCCGTAGCGATCGCCCAAATGGTCGCACATCAGCCTTTTTTCAGGATTCGTTTGTATTCAGCCTTTAGGAGGATACATAAAAAATGATCGTTACAATACTTTTCTCTTAAAGTAAAAACTATATATTTTGCACATCTAGCACAGTAGGAAACGCCGAGGGGGAGACTAGGTAAAATGTACAAGGTAAAAAGTAAAAGGTAAATTTACTTCTTCATTTTTGCTTTCTTTCTATCCTTGTGAGGCAAGCATTTGGCCTGCTCGTTCTTAGCGTTTTAATTTTTCCTTTCTCCGCCGTAGCAAGTTCACAACAGCTACGACGGAGTTTTGCTTTCTTTGTTTCTTACGCTTGGACTTTATTTTTTAAATCTCCCCAGTATTTTTTAAGTAATTAACCTTCATTTATTGATTTGTCAACATATTTCTGAAAATATTTGATAGCGGTTCTCGTTTCCGTGAGGTATATCCCAATACGCTTGGGTTAAGGCTCAAACTTTTTGTTAAAATCAATTTTTTTTACGAACCACAGAGAGGCAGAGCAAACAGAGAGAAGAAAAAAATGCTTAACTGAACTGTATTGAGGTATATCCATAAGGGCACGGCAGTGTGCATACGTGTCAACTTAACGTAAAAGCCATGTCCCGCAAGGAACTGAAGTTCCTTGGCTTTTAGCTTAAGTCATCTCTTGATGACTAAATAATCCGAAAAATTTTTAGTCTACTTCAGTAGACTTTAGCTATAAGCCCTGAAATTCATTTCTGGGCGGGCGTGAAAGCCAACAGATAAGCGATTTTTAGCTTAAGTTGACACCAATGGGCAGTGTGGTGCGCCTACACCTTGCGATGTAATGTTGTACCGCATCTGAATGCGAACCGCTATAATTAAAGAACTTAAATGGCTATTCTTGCGCCTCAGCTTTTTGCAGACTCAGCACTACATTCTTATAACCATTAAATTCTGCAATCATCAAAGCAGTATAACCACCCCGGTTTTTCAAATTCACATCTGCCCCAACTTGCAGTAATAACTGCACAATTTCGCCGTAACCTGCTGAGGCAGCCCACATCAATGCTGTTGCCCTTGCTGAGTCTTGAAAATTCACATCTGCCCCCTTTGCCAGCAACAAATGTATTATCTCTGTGTGCTTGCGTTCGGTTGCTTTGATTAAAGCAGTTTTGCCATCATCGCCCGGAGTGTTGGCATCAGCACCATAGTCTAGCAGCACTTTCACTGTTTGGGTGTGTCCCTGTGATACAGCCAGCGTTAAAGGTACTTCACCGAGGTTTTTCTCGGTAATATCTGCCCCAGAACGCAGCAGTGCTTCGGCAATTTGGCTGTGTCCTTGCAATGCTGCTACAAGCAGTGGCGTATCACCCAGGTGGTTCCTAATTTGGACATCTGCACCCCTGTTAAGCAATACTTGCACGACATCAATGTAGCCTTCCACAACGGCAAGGTGTAGGGCAGTTTCACCATCTTGGTCTTGGAGATTAATTTGGGCACCTCGATCTAGTAAAGCTGCTGCGATCGCACTGTGTCCAGCCGCTACTGCTGCCGATAGGGCAGTTGCACCATCAGCGTTTTTCAGATTCACATCAGCCCCTACCGCTAGCAGTGTTTCCACAACCTCCAGATGTCCTAAATCTGCCGCTAATGTTAAGAGTATCTCACCCTCCTCATCTCGGATATTGACATCGACACCAGTTTGGAGAATTGCTTGTAAAACTTCTATTTGTCCCTGCTTAACGGCGAGTTTCAACGCAGTATCATCATCTTTATCTGCGATATCCACCTTTGCACCAGCAGCCAATAAGACTCGCACTACATCGACATGACCTTTAAGTACAGCTGCCATTAAAGCTGTGCTGCCATCTTCATTAGTGGCATTGACATCAGCACCTTTGGATAGTAAAAGCTGCAAAATGTCAAGCTGTTTGGCACTAGCTGCCAACATCAAAGCCGTCAAACCATAGAGTTTTCTGGGCAAGTTGATATTTGCCCCAGCATCTAGCAGCGATCGCACAATTTCGGTATAGCCTAAATTGGCAGCAAACATTAACGCCGTCGTGCCAAGGCGATCGCACGCGTCCACCCTCGCACCAGCAGCCAGTAGCGCACTCAGATGCTTAATATCCCCGTTTTTAGCTGCTTGTAACAGCAAAGTATCGTTGTTTTCAGTCATGGATGAGATCCCATACAGGGGGTTTTGTTCGTCTACCCTCAAAATTTAGTCTGAGATTGTTTATCCACTTTGGCAAGAGGGTTATGCAATTCAAAATTCAAAACTTGTACTGAGCTTGTCGAAGTATTCAAAATTCAAAATTAAGAAAAGCAGTCTTGACAAACATTCTAGCTATTGGGTTGATGAAAATTCTTCTCTTTCTTAGCCTCTTTTAATTTGTGCAACTTTAAGCACAGAAAATAGAATTATGCTAATTTTTATGAAGATTTTATAATTGGGCGAGAACACGATGAGTCTGGAACTTTCTGCGTCGGTGAAATATTGGCTGAACTTCTTTCATCCGGTGCTTATGTGGGCGCTATTAGTACTTTCAATTTATGCTGCCTACTTAGGACTGCAAGTACAGCGTACCAGAAATGCTCAGGGGGAAGAAAAGAAAGAACTGATTAAAGGTAAATATAACGTCAGACACTACCAAATCGGGTCTATACTCCTAGCTTTGATGGTGGTAGGTGCAATTGGAGGGATGGGTGTCACTTACATCAATAATGGCAAGTTATTTGTCGGGCCTCACCTGCTGGCAGGATTGGGTATGACGAGTCTGATTGCATTTTCTGCTGCTTTGTCGCCTTATATGCAAAAAGGGGCAAATTGGGCGCGGGCAACCCACATTCTGTTGAATTTCACCCTTTTGGGACTTTTTGCTTGGCAGGCTGTCACCGGCGTGCAAATTGTCCAAAGAATTCTTACTAAAGCATAGTCCTTTGTCATTTGTCCTTTGTCATTTGTCATTAGTAGATGAGAAATGACAAAGGATTGTTGACTCAGCGCTTTTGTTTGGAATTCCCAGGAAAAGGTATTTCCAAAGATTTATGAAAATCTTCCTGAACTTTGCGAGTTAAGCGGCGGGAGACTTGGCGGACAATTTGGTTAAGTAAGCGATCGCCTGTAGATTGAATTATAGACTTGGGTAATCGTTGAATAAACCTGGGAAAGTGCAAATCAACTATTAAATCTAATTCCCATTCAACTCTGGTAACTTCACCAATGCTAGTGGAAGTATTGTTTTCTATTAACTGTAGAGAAGCCCGATAGTCTACGTCATAACCAGGCGGTTGGTAGTCAGGAATGGGGATTGTACGGATGCGGTAAATACCCTCGTCTGGAGGCAACAATTCCAAACCAATTTTAGGTTCTACATCATAACCAAAAGCACCAAAACGACCAATTACTAAAGCGTAGCCATTTTCCCCAAGTGATTGCACCTTCATGGGTTCAGCGCAACGCGAAAACCATGAGGCGTGATTATTAAGATACTCAACAACCTTCTCTGCTGGGGCAAGCATTTCCATAAAATCTTGATAACGGCCGTAAAATTTTGTGACCGTCGCTACATTTGCTTCTGTTAATGTGTCCTCGGCTGCTTCTTGGCTGGAGGCTACAGGTAAAACTACTTCTGTTATTTCCCAGGATTTATATTCGCCGTTTGTTGAAAGCATAAATGCACTAATGTATACTTTGGCGTTCGTCTATATTAATAATTCCCCACGTTCCTGGGTCATTTCACACGAATATCCTATTTTTACCGAAACCTCATTAATCTACCATCAAGTCCATAGAATTACTAAAATGAAGAACTGAACAAGCACACAATAGTTTCCCAGGATAGCATTTCTCATGAAAGCATTTGTAGCAGGGGCAACGGGTGAAACAGGTCGCCGGATTGTGCAAGAGTTGATAGCGCGGAATATTCCCGTCATAGCTCTGGTGCGGGATATAGAAAAAGCTAGGGGTATTCTCTCTCCTGAAGCCGAATTAGTGGTAGGCGACGTATTACAACCAGAAAGTTTAACTGCTGCGTTGGGAGATAGCACAGTTCTGTTGGTTGCTACTGGCGCAAAACCTAGTTTTGACCCCACTGGCCCCTATAAAGTAGATTTTGAAGGGACTAAAAATTTAGTAGAAGCTGCTAAAGCAAAGGGAATTGAGCATTTCGTCTTAGTTTCTTCTTTGTGTACTTCGCAGTTATTCCATCCACTGAACTTGTTTTGGCTGATTTTAGTGTGGAAAAAGCAAGCTGAAGAGTACATCCAGAAAAGTGGTCTTACCTATACGATTGTGCGACCTGGTGGGTTGAAGAATGAAGATAACTCCGACGCGATCGTGATGCAGGGTGCTGATACACTGTTTGACGGTAGGATACCCAGGCAAAAAGTCGCCCAAGTTGCTGTTGAGGCGCTGTTTGAAGCAGATGCACGCAATAAAATTGTCGAGATTGTTGCCAAACCGGAAGCAGCCTCGAAAAGCTTTAAGGAGTTATTTCAACAGTGCTGATAAGCTAATAAGCATTTAAGTTGCATAAAACTAGGGCTGAAGCTAGGGTGTTGACTTTGGGTGTTAAAGTCAACACCCTACCTCCTGCCTCCTGCTTCAAAATCCGTAGCCTTTGTACTTCATGCAAAAGAAAACTGCTGTGTAATATCTAGGTTTCAGCTACTAATTAGGCAATTGGTATCGTCAAGGGCGCTCCCCCCTGAACGGTTACCGAACATCAAAGTCAAATTATTTGCTATTGCTGGAGAAAATATTCCTGACGGCGTTGCTGCTGAGTGAAAGTAAAAATTAGATACTCATATTCAGCAACAGCTACCAAACATTAGTCCTATTACAGCGTTTTGCAAGTACATGAGGCACACCCCTCCCCAACCCTCCCACCCCCCGATGCCTTGGCTTTCAAGGGTAGGTTTTTTGGAATCTCAAAAATAGTTGAGAAAATTCTCAAGTATTTAACGTAGTTTGGTCGTTTCAGGATTTAAGCATCGGCTGAAATGGTCAAAAAATGACCAAATACAAAATA
>NZ_JAIVFR010000260.1 GCF_020829685.1 Nostoc sp. CHAB 5715
TGCGCCCGGCGAAATAAGCCTATTGAGTTCTTGAACAAAAAATTCCAAGACTAAAGTTTGTGAAACTGCAGATGTGCTGGTAGATTCCGCTTGTTACCAATTTTGGTAACGTATTTCAGTGGAGAGAAGATGGTGGAGTTTAAAGCCCTGGCTGTAACGCATCGGCACGTTATTAAGATGCATCTCAAAGCGAAACTTCAAGCCACAGCTTGTTCCCCAAAAGTTCCGAGCCATTCCAGATTTGATCTACGAGAAGTTGAAACCCAGTTAAAATTAGCACGCTAAAGCATGACTCAGTACAGCAATCAAGACAACGTAATTTCTTTTTACCCTGACAAGTCACTTGGCAATTTGCCTCCACAAAATATCGTTGCTGAAGAAGCGATTTTGGGTGGAATTATGCTCGAAGATGAAGTGATCGCTAACTCTAGCGATGCCTACGGCGGTAAACAACGCCTGAGCATTGAAACCCTATCTATATACATGACTCATAGTCTGCAAATTCCTTTAAATAATCAAGAATAGAAGTACCAAATTCATCATTAGAAACTTCATTCTTGAGCAGTAGATTTGTAACTCCGGTTTCACCCCTTAGATGAGCAGCCGCAAGGATGCCAGATTGTGTAATTTTGGCTCCTTGCAGTTCCTGTCCAATGAACTCTTCAATGGAACGTCCATTTTCCTGAAGGATTTGACTAATTCGATTCGAGTTCAAACTAAATGCCTCTTTGATTGCTGTCTCTTGTACACCATTCTTGTTTTGCATAAATTCTTCCCTACTATTAATTTCATTTTTACCTTTCCAAGTACCACGCCAATAATTCTTATCTACGCCGTTACCTCCACCGTTGTAAGGATTTTCAACTTGGTAGTACCCAAGCTCTATAAGTAGTGTTTCACCAAATTGGTACTTACCAATAAACCCTAAAGTATTTTCAATGTCATAAGGTGGAGTTTGCTGTCCTGTTTCTCTTATAGCAAGAGCTTCTAAAAATTGTTCACAGCTTCCTCGATTCTGAGCAATAAGATCGTTCCTCGTGATGTTGTTAGTAATCGAGGATGTGCTGTAAGCATAACTAGCTTCACAGGTTAGGAACAATCCAGTCAGAAGCGAAGGCAGAATCAGTTTTGTAGCTATGATTCTATCTAACTTTAGGTGAGCAACTTGTGTTCTAGAAGATAGGTTCATGATGTTTTAGGCTATTGTCTCTTGGTTTTACAAACAGTGGGTTCGGTATTTAATACTCTTCAGCATTAGCTTTGTACTTGATGCCAAAACAATGAAAAATTTTGAAACGGCATCACATACACACAGAGCAAACACAAGTATCGACCCAACCCTCACTCATGTTACTTTAACTATATTTCAAAAACCATTGGTTTCCATTCGTCCTTCTAGCGCTGCCCCATCACCCCAAGGGAGTAATCGTAGACTATGGAGGGGTGGTTGGGAGCAAGGGCAGGGGAAGGCGATCGCTTACGGTAGGCGCACTTTCACAAAAATACTCTACCGAGTTATTCACATCAATAGAGTATATAAATTTACTACAATCATCTTTTACCAGCATTCAGTTTATACTTTAGTAAAAATTTATACTTATACACAAGTACTGCAAATCTCCCCTATAGCGATCGCATAAAGCACTACATGAGGGCAAATCACTGCCCTATTTCCTGATATCCCTTGACAGCATAGGTCATATTCGTGCGTTGCCCCTGGCACTGCTCAACGCCAGCGATCGCTAATTTTGAACACCAACTGATATTCGGTGGGTAAAGGTGCTGGAATTTTTACGCAGCAATAACCTTACGCTCAACAGCCGCAAGCTGTATGAACGGGAACTGAAGCGGTTTTTGGTTTGGAGTGAGCTACATTATCATGAGCTAACTCATCATTTACTTGTTTCATTACATGAAATCTATCAGCAGTTACATTGGCATTAGGCATTAATTCTTCTACTAAACTTTTATAAGGCGACCAGAGATCAATACTCACTTCTTGGATTTGTTCCAGCCTAAGTGTTAGCCATGCCTTTAAGCTGATCGCACAGTTCTCGAAACGCAATGCACCTGTTCATTGTTCAGCATAGAGTGATATCGCCTCTTTTGCCGCTTGCAAAACGCGATCGCGTAATTCTAATGGCTCAATTACCTCCATCTTTGCGCCAAACCCCAGCACATAAGCACAAGCCGCTTCTTCTATATCAAACCTCAGCCAGATGCGAGTCCAGCCATCGGCATCGGGCGAGTCAATCTGTTCTATTCGGGCAAAGTATCCGGCATAGCGTAACCGAGGGATAACCTCTGGAGCAACACGCACCGTCACGCCATAGTAAGGCAGATTGGCTTTGAACTCAACCATCGATTGTTGCCAATAGTCGGCTAAGTTGAATTCAACCGGACGAACACAGGCGTAATCCGTAAGCATGGCATCCCGCACTCGTGAAATCCGGTAGGAGCGCACCTCTGACTCTACCGAGGCAACGAAATACCAGACACTGCCTTTAGCAACCAGTCCAAGTGGATTGACCAACCGTTCCACACACTTACCATCACTGCGTTCATAGCTCAGATGTACTTGCCGCTCTTGCCAAACTGCTGTTTGCAAAATTGGAAATGCTGACATTTCCTCGTCCCACCGATGCCAGCCTGTTGGATCAACATGAATACGCTGGCTAACCATTTCTGCCTGCTGACGATTTGCAGCAGGCATTGCTGCCAGAAGTTTGAGCAGAGCGGCTTCAAATGCTTGACTCCAGCCTAGCTCGGCTAGTAGGTGTGTGGGCTTAGGCAAAAACAGCGCCTGAATCTCTGCCAAGTTAAGTCCTGTGAGCGTAGTTTGATAGCTGTCGAGTAAACTCCAACCACCCCCCTTACCACGTTCTGCAAAGAAATTTGAAGTTTAGCGAAAAACTTTTAAAATTCTCTAGACTCTCCAGCCGGCTAGAGAGTCTAGGATAAATTCAAGGCGACTCTCTTTCCAGTTATTTCTGACTGTTGACGGATTTCCCCCAGTCATCCACTTTGGTTTGGCTAGCTTTTCCACTCTATCCCGTAAATCTATGACTCTCCAACTCACAGTTCCCAACATGGCTTGTTCTGCTTGTGCAAGCACCATCACCAAAACACTTCAGGCAGTTGATGCCAATGCTAGCGTTCAGGCTGATCCAACAACCAAGCTTGTCAGTGTAGAAACTCAAGCATCAGAAACAGCAATTAAGGAAGCGTTAGCTGCTGCTGGCTATCCAGTTGCCTAGCGTAGAGGATGAGGAGGATGAGGGGGATGAGGAGGATGAGGAAGAAATTTTTATCCCCTATCTCCCCCATCTCCCTCATCTCCCTCGTCTCCCTCATCCTCCTGATCTCCCTCATCTCCCCTATTGAAGATTCTGCTACACCACAGGGGTTCATCTAGTTATGGATACTCTCACACTCAAACTTCGAGGCATGAGTTGCGCCGCTTGCGCCAACAACATCGAAAAAGCAATTCGCTCTGTTTCTGGAGTAAGAGATTGCAACGTTAATTTTGGAGTAGAACAAGCCGCCATCAAGTATGATCGCTCTCTAGCCAATTTAGAGAAAATCCAAAGTGCGATCGCATCTGCGGGATACTCTTCTTAGTGACATACTCCCCGCGCCGCCCTCCGGGACGGCGGGGGCTTCTCAGCGACTCCCGGCAACCCGTCGGACATTAACTGAGCTTTGAAGGACGGGATGCCCCGCCGCCCTATGTTTTATATTGCGTGCGAATGTGTTCTGGTTTGATGGGGTCGGGGAAAGTCAGGGAACGATAACGCCCTTTACCCTTGAATCTGGGACGACCAGAACGCAAGCCATTACTGTCACCTTTTAGCCAACGGTCAAATGTCTTTTCAACCCGTGCAATTACATCCTGTAGCGTGTGTGATGGAATTTCTTTGTATTCAGCAAATAAAACTTTAGTGTTGGTTAAATCCCGCTTTTGACTGTAGTAACTGGGCTTGTCCTTAAGTGGCGCGATACCACAAGAAATAATAGAGCAACGGTCAATATCACAACGGTTTTGCTCCCACCAGTTAAACCGTTCCGCTAGCCGATAGTTGTATTGACGGCGGCATAATTCTAACCAGTTTTCAAACGTGGCTATTTGTTGCTTGGTTGGACGTAAACGGTACTGGTAGGTTAGGCGCATTTAACAAGTACTAATAAATCACCAATTTCGCAATCAAGTGTCAGGCAAATTTTTTCCAACGTCTCAAGAGGGATGGATTTAGCTTTGCCATATTCAATTTTTTGAACATTAGCAAGCGACATCTCTAGCTGTCGTGCCAATGCGTTTTGAGACAACCCCTTGGCTTCTCTGATTTGTTTTAGCCTGACTTCCACGGGCATATCCTTTACTACCTACTGAGAGTATAACCTAACAATAGTAGTCTAGCTATTAGTATGTCTTATGAAAATCCGACCATTAGATAACTAACTATCATAAGGCTAACCATTGTCTTGCCTACCAATAGTAGGCAATAATAAACATAGAGAAAGCGGTTCACCTTCCAAAGATCACCGCCTCTCTATCCACATAATTCATGGAGATTTCCGACCTTCACCAAAACAGGATAGCGGCACTTACTGAACAATTGGAGGGGGAAAACAATGGATCTTGAATCACTGAGGGGAATTCGCCACGGATTACAAGATTGTTGTCGTAGTGGATTAACAGAGTTTTTTCACGAATTCATGCTTGTCTTACTCTCCGAAGGTTATAGCTTTGAAGATTTGTTACACGCTATTGCTAACTGGGCTTCGGAGCAGCCACGGCTTGAAGAGGTTGTAGGTCATCTAGAAAAAGCGACAGATGAGATTCATTCAGCAAATTAAAGATGGGTTACAAATCAACAGCTAGGTCTATTTCTGACTTGAAAGCCCATTTGGTTTTGACAACAAAGTACCGGAGAAAAGTAATCACACCTGCTATGTTGATTCGATTGGGTGAATTAGTTAATCACATATCCCAGAAATGGGGTTGTGAAGTCATTACCTTATGGCGAAAGTGACCATGTTCACCTGTTATTCCGGTACTACCCACAGATGCAGCTATCAAAGTTTGTTAACGCCTTAAAATCTTACACAAGTCTTATGATTCGCAAAGAATTTTTGATGGAGATTAGGCGTGTTTATTGGGGTAAACGAGTGTTCTGGAATAGTGCCTACTTCATTGCTTCTTGCGGTGGGGTGACTGTCGAAGTTCTAAAACAATACGTGCAAAACCAAGACTCCGCGAGTTGTACCGATGAGAGAGTGGCGGTTCCGACGCTCGTTCCTCGCTAACGCTTCGCTATCACCCACCCCACTCACCCCGTCAACCTAACGGTTGACATCGGTTCGGGGATGTGTTCGTCACCGCCCCGACATTCTTCCCATCGCTGCCCTTCGGGACAGCGTGGGGCTGCTGTCGGAAATAGCTCACTCTCTGAAGAATTGCTCACTGAAGAAGATGATGCAGAGATTGCGAATAGGCAAGCATTACAACGCCAACTTTCCCTTAAAATAGTGGTGGGAGGTGTAATCAGCATTTTCCTATTTTTGGGGTCGTTGCCCATGATGACTGGGTTGAACTTGCCCCTAATTCCAAGCTTCTTGCAAAATCCTTGGATACAGTTAGTGCTGACAACCCCCGTCGTGTTCTGGTGTGGTGGATCTTTTTACCGCAATGGCTGGAAATCCCTCAAGCGCCATACGGCGACGATGGACACGCTGATTGCTTTGGGTACAAGTGCAGCGTATCTATATTCTTTGTTTGTCACTGTTTTCCCGAAATTTTTTATTGCTCAGGGCTTGATACCTCATATTTATTACGAAGTTGCCGCCATTGTCATTACCTTAATTTTGTTGGGACGGTTGTTAGAAAATCGCGCTAGGGGGCAAACTTCTGAAGCCATCGGCAAACTCATCGGATTGCAAGCTAGAGATGCCAGAGTTATTCGTGATGGAATAGAAATTGATGTTCCCATCGCCGAAGTCAGAATCAACGATGTGATTTTGGTACGTCCTGGTGAAAAGATTCCAGTAGATGGTGAAGTGATTACAGGCGCTTCCACAGTAGATGAAGCGATGGTGACTGGTGAAAGTTTGCCAGTCAAAAAGCAGCCGGGAGATGAGGTGATTGGGGCGACGATTAACGGTGCGGGTGCATTTGGGTTTCGGGTGACACGAGTTGGAAATGATACGTTTTTGGCTCAAATCGTCAAACTAGTGCAACAAGCCCAAGGTTCTAAAGCACCAATTCAGCGCTTAGCAGATCAGGTGACAGGATGGTTTGTACCAGCTGTAATTGCCGTTGCGATCGCCACTTTCGTCATTTGGTTTAATTTCACGGGCAACCTCACCCTAGCAACAATGACAACGGTAGGTGTACTGATTATCGCTTGTCCTTGTGCTTTGGGTTTAGCTACTCCCACTTCTGTAATGGTGGGGACGGGCAAAGGTGCAGAAAATGGCATTTTGATTAAAGGCGCGGACGGCTTAGAACTAGCACACAAAATTAAAACCATCGTTTTAGATAAAACTGGCACTTTGACTCAGGGGAAACCTACAGTTACAGACTTTGTAACTGTCAACGACACAGCTAATGGTAATGAAATTAAGCTTTTACAGTTAGCAGCAACGGTGGAACGAAATTCTGAGCATCCTTTAGCGGCAGCAGTGGTAAAATATGCCCAGTCTCAAGAAGTGAGTTTAATAGAGGTAAAGAACTTTCAGGCTAATGCAGGTAGTGGTGTTCAAGGAGTTGTTTCAAATCAGCTTGTGCAAATTGGTACACAACGCTGGTTAACAGAACTTGGAATTAACACGATAACTCTCCAGCAGTATAAAGATGCCTGGGAAGCGGTTGGCAAAACAGTCATTTTGATTGCTGTAGATGGCGAACTACAAGGAGTAATGGGTATTGCCGATGCCCTCAAACCTTCCTCAACAGCAGTGGTGAAAGCTTTACAGAAGCTAGGTTTAGAAGTAGTAATGCTCACCGGAGACAATCGTAAAACTGCTGATGCGATCGCAAGACAAGTTGGCATCCAGCGAATCTTTGCCGAAGTGCGTCCAGATCAAAAGGCGGCGATTATCCAATCCCTTCAAAGAGAGCAGAGGAAGCAGGGGGGGATGAGGAAGCAGGGGGGGATGAGGAAGCAGGGGGAGCAAGCAAACAATTATTATTCCCCCTCATCCCCCTCATCCCCCTCATCCCCCTCATCCCCCTCATCCCCCTCATCCCCCCACTCCCCACTCCCCACTCCCTTGTCGCAATGGTAGGCGATGGCATAGATGATGCCCCAGCCCTAGCACAAGCTGATGTGGGAATTACTATTGGAACGGGAACAGATGTGGCGATCGCAGCTAGCGATATCACTCTAATTTCTGGAGATTTGCTCTTAATTGTCACGGCTATTCAACTTAGTCGCGCCACTATCAACAATATCAGGCAAAATCTCTTCTTTGCCTTTATTTACAACGTCAAATCTTTGCTGGAGGAGGTGACGCAATGTAATTGTGACAGCTGCAATAGCTAAAGCGTTACTCATCGCTTACCTCCCTCTAGCACGTCGTTGCAAGTATTCATTCAAACTCATCACAGATGGTGCTGGACGCGGCTTTGGTCGAGGCGGAGGTGGTGCTGGGGCTGCACTGCGAATTTCTAGCTGACCAATTGTGACTTGAATAGTAGGTGATGTTTCATATTCCGCTGAGGATCGCTTTTGGGCTTGTTTGTTACTAGTTGCAATGACTGACAAATTTTTTACAGTCAGGTCATTGATAGGCTGAGATAGCGGTTTTAAATCAGATTTGTCTAATTGCCTAAAGTACGAAGAGTCCACCTCGTCTTTGCCTCTATCCGCAGACATAGATAAGTTAGGGGATGCGTTCTGAGGCAATATTAAGTTTTCAAACCTCTGCTGAATTTCTGGCACATTAGACGTAAGCTTTTCCTGTGGCTCAGTAATTTTTTGTGTAGCAATTGTAGGTGTTAAGCTCTGTTTGTGTGAATTCGCTAAGGTAGTATCAATAATAGATGCCA
>NZ_JAIVFR010000261.1 GCF_020829685.1 Nostoc sp. CHAB 5715
GAACTTGAGAAAAAAGGTAAGGCTGTTGCCGAATAATTAGACTTCTTGCATAAGTCAGCTTATAATACGCAGCTTCAATACTTCCAGCCCCTGTTTAGGTATTTATGCAAGAAGTCTCACTCTTGCAAAGCATCGTCTAATTTATCCAGACTGGTTATGCCGCGTTCATTAAAAACTCGATCAGCAACCGATTGATTTGGGCGGGTCGTTCCTGCTGAATCCAATGTCCGGCGTTTGGCAGCAATACCTTTTTTCTCAAGTTCGGCACTGTTTTTTCTAAATTGTTGATGAGTTCTTGATTTCTCGTCACGACTGCATCGAACTCTCCCCCAACAAACAAAGCAGGTTGTTGGAGCTTTGCGCCACTCAAAAAGCGCGTGAGTTCCCAATCTCTGTCCAGGTTTCGATATCGAGCCAAACCGCCTCGAAATCCGGTTCGCTCAAACTCTTGGGTGAAAAAATCAAGGTCTTGCTCGCTTAACCAACTCGGAAGCTGCTCTGGTTCTGTTAAAGTGTTTAGGAATTTTTCTGATTTGTCGAATAGAAACCGCCATCTTTCTTCAGGAGGTGGATCTCCGGCGGCAGAATAGAGCATCATGCGAAGAGACTTACGAACGTCAGCTTCTAGTTCTGCCTCCGCTTTACCAGGTTCCTGAAAATACAACATATAAAACTCCACCCACAAGGGGATGGAGTTTTTGGGCATGGGGAATCGGGCATGGGGCATGGGGAAGAAGTTACCAATGCCCAATGCCCAATGCCCAAAGCGGCGGGGCGGCTATCCCTCTACAGACACCTGGGGATGGAGTTTCCCGCCGCTTTCAATAAAACTGTTGCTCACCCGACATCAGTTTTAGCATTTCTGTTGGCGGTCTACTTTCCCAGGCTTTAGCGCGATAAGGGACACTTAGTAAAGCGATCGCTTTAAATAAATCTGGACGTAACAACGCACAATGCCAAGCTAAAGTTGCACCATGATCGTGCCCGACGATAATGGCTTGTTCTTGGTCGAGAGCATGAACCAGCCCAACGATATCGCTAGTTAGCTCAAGGATATTGTATGCCTCAACTGACTCTGGTTGGTCGGTTTGCCCGTAACCACGTATATCTGGCGCAACAACGTGGAATCCAGCTTCTGCGATCGCTGCAAGCTGATGTCGCCAAGAGTACCAGCATTCTGGAAACCCATGACAGCAATCTAACAGCACTACTAAACTACTCAGGTCGGAGTCTCTAATTAAATTGTTGAGACTCAGAAGACTAATCCCGCCTGTTTGTTCAATAATTTGCTTCCCTTGAGTGACAATTGTCAAGTCAGAGGTTGCTAGATATGCTTGTTGTGTTCCTAAGCTGTCAGATACGGTGATACCCTCGGATGTTGCAGTTCAAAGCACGAAGTTCCGAGTTCAAAGAGTAAACCATCGCCTTCCACTCTCCATCATTCACTCTTGGATCTCGGACGTTGCTGTTCAGAGCTTCAAGTTTCGTGTTCTCATCTCGAAATTCCATGTTCTGAGGTTGAAGCTTCGAGTTCAGAACTCGGAACGCCGAGCAATTTACTCCAACATCCGAGTTCTGAACCTCAACATTGCACCTTAGAAGTGCAATCACCAAGCTATTTTCTACAACGCTGCTGCTTGAGGCTTGGATTTCCGAGATTTACGGGCGAACCTTTGCCCCATTTCCTCAACTACTCCATCTAAACCAGCGCCTTGTCCACTAGCTTTGGCATAGTTATACACCTGCAACGCGGCTGCATAAGCTTCACTACCCACAGCTAGCGAAGTATCATCCACCAACTCTTGTAATTGTGACAAAGACAGCAATATTGGATACAAAGCTTCAAATAATTGTACGTCTTTTTGCATCTCATCGAGGTCAAACGATCGCGGTAAAAACTCTGGGTTCTGTGTCGCCACCTCTAATGCTTTACTGACAAAGGCGCGGCTTTTATCTCCCATCTTGGGTAAAGCTTTACGCTCCTCGTTACTTAAATCAATCAAAAATGGTAATTTGTCTTTAATTGTGGCGATCGCTTGCAACACAGCATCTCTCTCTGATTGCGCTAGTGTTGCACTAATTGGGGCTGTGGACATAGAAATTAGTCTCCAGTATGTTGCTTAACTTTAGAGTGCCCACATATACAACAAAATTACCAAATAGGGCACGGCAATGCCGTGCCCCTACAATGAATCAGAAAGGTATATCGAATAGGAATTCGCAATCATCAGGATTATGCTGTGGATTTTGTGGATCATCTGCCCACTTCTGAGGATTGTCTAGGATATATTGTCGGATGTGATCCAAAGATTTTTGATCTCGACTGATATGTTCGTAAAAATTACGTTGCCAGATTGATTGCCCTTTGGTGTGCCAAATAACATTAATGCTTTTGCTGACAGCACTTTTATAGCTGCCAATCACAGTTGGGATACAACCGCGCACAGGTTTGCCAAATTGTTCTCTTGTAGGGGCATGGCATTGCCATGCCCTTACAGACGTGTCAGTAATTACCAATATCCCATGTACATGATTAGGCATTACCACAAAAGTATCTAATTCAATGTGCGGAAAATGATCGGGAATTGCCTCCCAGCAGTTGAAGGCAATATGACCTAAATAATTTAATTGCATTTTGCCCTTGACCACATTGCCAAATAAACATTGCCGCCCCTGCGTACAAAGCGTAATAAAATAGGCTCCTGGTTGGGTGTAGTCATGTCCTTTTAGGCGAATAGAACGACGGTGATGTATTCGCGGGTCGTAAGGCATTAATTTTTAAGTACAGTTATTTGTAAATTGTGTTTATATTAACCTGAAGATTTCTATCTAACGTAGGGCCATAGCAATGCCCATACGTGTCAACTTAACGTAAAAGCCATGTCCCGCAAGGAACTGAAGTTCCTTGCTAATAGCGAAAGTCATCTAAAGATGACTAAATATAGCCAAAAATCTTTAGTCTACTTCAGTAGACTTTAGCTATTAGCCTTGAACTTTAGTTCTAGGCGGGCGTGGAAGCCAACAGATAAGCGATTTTTAGCTTAAGTTGACACCAATGGGCAATGCCATACCCCTACATCGTTGTGCCCCTTGAGAAAAATCACACATCGCGCTAGTCTTCATTGACGTAACTGCACGCTGTAACATTAGGCGATGATAAATCAACTATCTCCAGAAATTCCCTCTTGCACTTGGAGCCGTCCCATCGGCTTAGGCTGGGACAAACCTTATACCGTCCGCTACGCAAGTAATATCGATGATGGCCCTTGGCATGGTATGCCTTTGGGTGGCTTTGGTGCAGGTTGCATCGGTCGTTCTTCACGGGGAGATTTTAACCTGTGGCACATTGATGGCGGTGAACATACCTTCAAAAACGTTCCCGCTTGTCAATTCAGTGTGTTTGAGTCCAATAGCACATCTTCCCAAGCCTACGCTTTGTCTACGCAAGCGCCCGATGATGCCACTCTCAAAGCTTGGCAATGGTATCCAACTGACAACAAAGTAGAGGGGCAGAGGAGCAGAGGAGCAGGGGGGCAGGAAGAAATCTCTAGTATCTCTAACACAGGGACTTATCACGCGCTATATCCACGTAGCTGGTTTGTGTACGAAAATGTATTTAAAGCACAGTTGACTTGTGAGCAGTTTTCCCCAGTCTGGGCAGGTAATTACCAAGAAACTAGCTACCCTGTGGCAATATTCCTCTGGAATGCCCACAACCCTACAGATGCACCTATTACTCTTAGCATTATGCTCACTTGGCAAAATATGGTGGGCTGGTTTACAAACGCTCTAAAATCTCCCGAAGTACGGGTGCGCGATGATGGTAGTCCGGTTTACGAATACCAACCACGCTGGGGCGAAAGTCAAGGAAACTATAACCAAATAGTTGAAAATACACAACAGTTTGGCTGTGTTTTAGGTCGGGTTGGTAGTGATGAACCTTTGCAAGAAGGTGACGGAAGTTGGTGTATTGCAACGCTGAAGCATCCCCAGGTGGAAGTATTTTACCACAGCCGATGGAATCCTGAAGGAACGGGTGATGAGGTGTGGCAAAGCTTTGCTAAAGATGGTTCTTTGCCTAATTATCTAGATACGACAGCAACAGAGAATACACAATTAGGGGCTGCGATCGCACTCCGTTTTACTCTCCAACCAGGCGAAACTCTCGAAATCCCCTTTGTCCTCGCTTGGGATTTGCCAATCACAGAATTTGCCGCCGGAGTCAACTATTATCGCAGATATACAGACTTTTTTGATAAAAGTGGTACTAATGCTTGGGCGATCGCATCGACTGCACTACAAGAATACCAAAGCTGGCGATCGCAAATTCAAACTTGGCAAAAACCGATTCTCGACCGGGAAGATTTACCCAACTGGTTTAAAATGGCTCTATTTAATGAGCTTTATGACCTCACCAGTGGCGGTACTCTCTGGAGTGCAGCATCAGAACTTGACCCCATCGGTCAGTTTGCAGTGCTGGAGTGCCTAGATTACCGTTGGTATGAAAGTCTCGATGTGCGATTATACGGCTCTTTTGCCCTACTGATGCTGTTTCCAGAACTAGAAAAGTCGGTGATGAGGGCATTTGCAAGGGCGATTCCTCAAGGTGATGATACACCCCGGATAATTGGCTATTACATGACAATTAAAGCAGAAAGCCCGATCGCAGTTCGCAAAGTCGTAGGTGCAACACCCCACGATTTAGGCGCACCCAATGAACACGTTTGGGAGAAAACCAATTACACCAGCTATCAAGACTGCAATTTGTGGAAAGATTTGGGTAGTGATTTTGTCTTGCAAGTATACCGTGATTTTTTGCTCACGGGTGCTGACGATGTAGAATTCTTAGCAGATTGTTGGAATGCGATCGTTCAAACCCTCGACTACCTGAAAACTTTTGACATTGATGGCGATGGGATTCCGGAAAATTCTGGTGCGCCTGACCAAACCTTTGATGATTGGCGGTTACAGGGTGTCAGCGCCTATTGTGGGGGGTTATGGTTAGCAGCGCTAGAGGCTGCGATCGCAATTAGCGATATTTTATTAACTTACCAGACAGGTAACACAGCATTGGCGGCGCAAAAGTCCACTTATGAAACTTGGTTACAACAATCTCTTCCTATTTACCAAGAAAAACTTTGGAATGGGCAATATTACAAACTTGATAGTGAAAGTGGTTCCGATGTGGTAATGGCAGATCAATTGTGCGGACAGTTTTATGCTCGTCTGCTGGACTTACCTGATATTGTACCGAGCGATCGCGCTCTCTCTGCCCTAAAAACTGTTTATGATGCGTGCTTTTTAAAATTCTGCAACGCTGAGTTTGGTGCTGCTAATGGTGTTCGTCCTGACGGTTCACCAGAAAACCCCAAAGCTACTCATCCCCTAGAAGTCTGGACAGGGATAAACTTTGGGCTGGCGGCTTTTCTTGTGCAAATGGGAATGAAAGATGAAGCGTTTAGGTTGACGCAAGCTGTGGTGCAGCAAATTTATGACAATGGTCTGCAATTTCGCACCCCTGAAGCTATCACCGCAGCTGGTACTTTCCGCGCTAGCACTTACTTACGGGCAATGGCAATTTGGGGAATTTACTTAGTTATTAATTGATTTGCTATCAAAGCGGTTCTCATTTTGAGGCAATACAACATGTAGAAGCGCACAGCTATCATGGGTGTCAACTCAAGGTGAAAGCCAATCTAGAACAAGCTTTTATTGCAATACGCTTGGGTTAAGAATTTTCTCATTCTCTCTGTGTACTCTGCGCCTCTGCGGTTAGTTAAAAAAATTGACTTTGACAAAGAGTTTTAACCTTAACCCAAACGTATTGGTCTTTATCTGAGAAAGCAGAGTCTATATTTGTGATTGTATTTTCCAAGTGTTTCCGGAAGCGAAGGAAAATTTCAGTAATGGTAAGAGTTGAAGCATTGAGAATTCAAGACTTGGTGCGTTACGCTCCGTTAACACATCTTACAAAACTACTTATTTTTAAAACAAAATTTAAGATTCCTATAAAAGTTCCTGCTGAAGAAACTTAACAACATTATGTGTTAGTTAACTTTATCTCTATCACTAAGTTTTCTAATATTCTACCTATTTAATCTCTACATATTTATTTTTTAGTAAAAGCATCTTGCTACAGATATTTTACTTAATTAAACTGATGATAATTAAAACTAGCTATCTTTATTCCTGCTAATCATTATTTTTTTAAATAGGCTATTTATCATTACTAACTGATAATGATGAAATAATTCACGAACAGTTTGCAGTGATTTCATTTAGAGTACGCTAAAGCTGTATTTTTTGTAAATCAAAAAGTATAAAAATAATACATATAATTCTTTAATTTAACTTATTAATAAAATATGTTCAATCTTATGGCTGCGAACGTTTTTTATTATTTAAATTTTACTATTTTTAGAAGTTGTTTTACATCATAGTTAATGGTAGTATTTTCTAGATACTCGACAATAATAAAGGGTTTAAATTGAGATTGTATGGGGGGTCAGACCCCTCATGAATTAACAAAGGAGGACAAAATTAAAAGTTGCACAAGAAGCAAGTACGTATCTAAATACATTCAGTAAATTTAACTTAAAAATCTACTAATTTAGTAGATGACATTAACGACAAAAAATAGTATAAATACGAATGGGATTGTTAAAGCTCAAAGATAAATAAATTTTTCCCACTACTCAAAAAAATATGGAAAGTTGCCGGAAAATGCTTAATTAAGCAGTAGTAAGAAATACAGGCGTTTTAACAGAGAAAGTTGTTTCAGAGGATAAAACTGCATCTACCAAGAGCTACGCCGAGACTTTTGTCCTACCAGTTAGATGAGAAGACAAAAGATAAATTTTTACCTTTCACTTACTAACAACCTATAAGCACAGTTTCCTCAATTCATCGGAGGGAATCTGGATAGTTAGGACTGAGCAGACAACAGACTTGATTAAAAAATTGATTGTTTTTAATCAAACGTTAATTCATGAATAAAATCATCAGGTCAAATGCAGTCGAAACCTCAAGCCAAGGGGACAGTTCAGAAATGAATCTATATAATTTGTATCCCTACTACGAGCTAGCTCTTGCCAAAACTAGTTTACTAAGGGAGTTATCAGCCAAACTTACTAAAATGCTCAATAGCACAAAGGTAAAGCTTAAACAGCAGAGAAGTTTCAGCCTGTATCTTTACCATTCAAAGCTACGAGAGCTAATCAGAGTTTGGGAAAATTATGTACGCGTCTGTTGATTGATAGATTTTTATCCCTCGTCAACATCCAACACCGCCAAATTGCTGATAATTACCTGAAAGCGATTCAACAACTGCAAAAAGGTAAGTGCAGTTTGTAACCCTCAATTGAAACACCAACAATCGCAGAAATTGAACTAGTTTACTTCATCCAAGATAACTAAACACTATGATGAATCAAGACATTGCTGGTATTAGTAGTAACTTAGATACAACAGTCAAGGCTCAACAATTTGACAAAGTAGTTGAAGCAATTATTGCTGGAAAGTACTCCTGGGCATGTGTTTTAATGCTACGTTTTGCTGGTTATAATCCTCTCCATTACATTCCGTACCGTACTTACAATCGATTGCTTAAAGAAAACTCTCAAACCAATAGAACAAAACAACAGCAAAGTGAAAATATAAAAATGCTGAAAGATTCAAGACCTGCTTATCTTGAAGTGGTTGGAAAGCAAAAAACAGAAATCCGTGGTAGTAGTTTAGACCAGAGATTAGGACAGCCAATTAACGAACATCAATCAAGGAAATCGCCATTAAAACCAGAAGGCAGCCAAGATATTTCTTTGAAACGCTGTGGAGTGAATTAAAAACAATTTGGAATTCACAGATTCTGCCCTAGAGTTGATTGAGTGTCTGAGAGCCTACTATGCTATAGGAATCCTAAATGATATGTGAAAAATTTTAAGTAATGTAGGGTGGGCTTTGCCCACCATATCCGGGTTTTGGTGGGCAAAGCCCACCCTACGTGTATTTCAAAAATCAAATAGGAGTCCTAT
>NZ_JAIVFR010000262.1 GCF_020829685.1 Nostoc sp. CHAB 5715
TCGCTGGTTGTTATGGTGTTTAAAAATTCTGTCGTTGGTGTTTGGAGGACAATTTCTAAACCTTGGTTGTTAGAATTGAGTTGCACTCCTGTGACAGGAATGGGTGCTGCCCAAGCTGGCTGTAATGCTAAAAGAGTTACTACGCTAGCAACTCCCATCGATGGTTGCCAATAATTCCACGTCATGTCAAAGTTTCCTCACTCACACTAAAAATTGCGTTGCTGCTGGCTTTATTTCAGGTGAATCTACCACATCTTTTTTATCTCACGCTCCAGACGCTCCAGGCGCACAGAGAAATCAAGAGTGTGGTCTAAAAACCAATACAGTTCAGTTAAGCATTTCTTTCTTCTCTCTGTGTCCTCTGCGTCTTGGCGGTTCGTTAAAAAAAATTGACTGTGATAACTATCACATAAGATGGTGAATTTTACTAAACTTATTGAGAAGTATTATGAAAAATAATATATCCTATGTTGCATAGGTTAGATTGCAAAAAAAATGATATTTTTATAGTGGTTGCTATAGTTGCACATAAAATTAGCGGTAACGTGCAAATTTTTCACAAATTTAGGGCGTTGCTGAATTGAAGTATGAAATTCCAAAATCTAGTGTTTAAAACTCTTGCTTTTGCGTCTTTGCGACGCCAGTTGCTTCAAGCCTCTTAACCCGTCCAACGCACTGGCTCGCCTTTGCGCGAGAATAAATTCATACTCTTAATCAGCAACGCCATTTTTCACAAACTTAGTTAGTCAATTTCATACCCTCTTCAAGCAGTTAGTTGCATGATTATATCTCGTCAAAGAGAAATTTTCTCAATAGCCCTACAAGAAGCAGTAACACTTCCGGATGTTTTGCTCTTGTGGATACAGGAGCAGCCTAACTCTATCGGGTTCAATTTTCTCCAAGATAGAGAAAGTCTTAGTCTCACCTATGGGGAGTTAGATCAACAAGCACGGGCGATCGCAACTCATTTACAGGGGATGCATTGGCAAAAAGAGCGTATACTACTGATGTATCCACCAGGGCTAGAATTGATTGCGGCAATCATGGGTTGTTTTTATGCTAGTGTGATTGCTGTTCCTGTGTATCCACCACGTCGCAATCGTAATTTAGCTCGGTTATTAGCGATCGCAACAGATGCACAAGCAAGTGGGATTTTGACGACGGTGGCTTTGTCAAGCTCGTTGAGGGAAGCTGCAAAAGAAACAGCGATCGCTACTCTGCCGATAATTACTACCGATGGCATTTCTTTAGACTTGGCTGATGCTTGGCAACATCCTTCCCTAAATTCAGACAGCATCGCCATGTTACAGTATACATCCGGTTCAACTGGCACACCCAAGGGAGTGATGCTAAGTCATGGAAATCTACTGCATAACTTGGCACAAATTTATCATCGCTTCGGACATTCACTTAGTAGTCGCGTTGTCAGTTGGTTGCCACCTTACCATGATATGGGTTTAATTGGGGGAATTTTTCAGCCACTTTATGGCGGTTTCCCTGTGACACTGATGGCTCCTGTGGCCTTTCTCCAGAAACCAATTCGTTGGTTACAGACAATTTCCCAAACCCGCGCCACAACTAGCGGCGCTCCTAATTTTGCCTACGAGATGTGTCTGGACGATATTCGCCCAGAGGAATGTCAAGATTTGGATTTGAGTAGTTGGGAAATCGCATTTAGCGGAGCAGAGCCAATTCGGGCGCAAACCCTAGAAAAATTTGCCACAACTTTTGCTCAATACGGGTTTCGGCGCGAAGCCTTCTATCCCTGTTATGGGTTGGCAGAAGCAACATTATTTGTCACTGGCGGACATAAGGACAAAGCACCGACTATTGAGACTTTTATTGACCAAAAGGCGATCGTTGGCTGTGGTTGTGCCAGTGCTGGACAAACAGTTATTATTGTTGATCCGCAGTCCCGACAACCGTGTTCAGAAGGGGAAGAAGGGGAAATTTGGGTTACGGGTGCGAGTGTAGCTCAAGGTTACTGGGGTCGTGTGGAGGAGACACAAGCAACTTTTAGAGCGACTTTGGCATCAGGATCAGGTTCATTTTTACGGACGGGAGATTTAGGATTTTTACGGGGTGAAGAATTATTTGTCACTGCGCGGATAAAAGATGTTATTATAATCAGAGGGCAGAATTATTACCCTCAAGATATTGAAGCTAGCGTTGCTCATAGTCATGAGATGTTAAATCCTCATTGGGGAGCGGCTTTCAATGTAGAAGTTTCAGGTGAAGAACGGTTAGTAGTTGTTCAGGAAGTAGAACGCAGTGCTTGGCGAGGGCTTGATACGGCAGCCATAATTACAGCCATTCGTGGGGCAATTTCCCGCGAACATGAATTGCAGGTGTATGCTATTTGCTTACTCAAACCCAGCAGTATCCCCAAGACTTCTAGTGGCAAGGTGCAGCGTCACGCTTGCAAATCAGGATTTCTCGATCATAATTTGGATGTGATTTATCAGTGGGAATTGCCGTCTGGGCAGTCGGATATGAAAGGTTCGCGCAAAGGCGCAAAGGCGCAAAGAAAGGAAGAGGAGCAAGCTGATCGTCTGATTGAGTGGTTGCGGGACTATGCTAACGAACATATTAACTCCCGCCTGATAGATGAGCGGCGCTGTATTCCGCCCCACGTTGTCTTAGATTTCGGTAATCAGGGGCTGTTGGGAATGCAAGTACCGCCTAGTTATGGTGGGTTGGGTTTAGGACATACGGACACCATCAGGATTATACAACAGTTGGGGGCAATAGATCCGACCTTAGCGCTGTTTGTGGGACTAAATAACGTCTTGGGAATTCGCCCAATTTTGCTGCACGGCACGTCATCCCTGAAGGAAGAATTACTGCCAATGCTTGCCACGGGAAGGGAATTAGCAGCATTTGCCCTTACGGAACCGGGAGCAGGTGCTAATCCCCAAGCGATCGCATCCCAAGCGATCGCAAATGGTAATGGTTGGCGGTTGCGGGGTGAAAAAATTTGGAGTGGTTCTGCGGCTTGGGCTGGTGTAATTAATGTGTTTGTCTGGCATCAACATCAAGGTATTAGCGGTTTTGCAGTGCGTCGGGGTAGCCCTGGATTGCGGCAGGGAAAAGAAGCGCTGACAATGGGAATGCGGGGAATGGTACAAAATACTGTTTATTTAGAAGATATTCCCGTCACCTCTGAGCAACTTTTGGGTGCTTTAGGGACAGGGATGAGTGTTGCTCAGGATGCGATGATGTATGGTAGATTAGCGATCGCAGCTGCTTGTGTAGGTGGGATGAAACGCTGCCTCCAACTGATGTGGCGCTACAGTGAACGTCGTCAAATTGCTACCGGACGATTGCTAGAGCATCCGGTGGTGTTACATCGCTTTGAGCAATTGACACCTGCAATTACCGCAGTTGAAACCCTGGTGATGCGAATTTGTGAGTTACTCGACCAAGGAATTACCGTGCCAGTGGAAGCGTACACAGCTTGTAAAATTTCTGGTCCAGAATTTTACTGGCAATCAGCAGATTTACTGGTACAAACCTTGGGTGGACGCGGTTATATCGAAAGCAACCTAGCACCACAAATTCTTCGGGATGCACGAGTTTTTCGGATATTTGAAGGGCCGACTGAAACCTTATGTGGATTTTTGGGTGCGTGTGTGCTGAAGCAGGGAGAAACACTGCAACAATTTCTCACTCAGACTTTGGGTGCAGTAGAAGTAGCTCAAAGATTAGCTGATGCAGTAGAAAGAATTAGCGATCGCTTCACTAATAATATAACTACCCAGCGTTGGGCATCACATCAACTCGGGGAATTGGCGAGTGATGCTATCCTTTGGGCAACGATGGCAGGTATGATAGATAAATCAGCGAAAATCCAAAGAGCGATCGCTTGGATCAAAAATCGGTTTGAAGAGAAACTCCACCAAGCTTTAAATCTTGCACCTGATAACTTGCCATTAGCTAACGTGCAAACAACAGCTAATTTGATTAGTGAGTATGCACAGACAATTGGTGATCTAGAACAAACTTTAGCAGGTGAAGAGGATCAGCTAGATGAATTGTTACGTAAATCAACAGTCTCCTTAGAAAATCCATCCCAGAATCTAACTGTTCCTAACTTCCCTTTACCAAGAACAGAGTTAAGAAAAGGTGGGTTTAATTCCGAAATCCAAACCTGGCTAATCAATTGGCTGAGTCATAAATTGCACATTTCTATCTCAGAAATTGACTCAACGAAAGCCTTTGCTGACTACGGCATCGATTCTGTTACGGCGGTAGAATTAGCTCAAGATTTACAAGAATGGTTGGGTATTTCTCAGAGATTAGAAGCAACCATCGCTTGGAATTTTCCCACAATTGAAGATTTAGCCCGTTATTTGAGTGATACCTTTAGAACTCAGCCAGGAGGGGATGGGGGAGATGGGGGGGATGAGGGGGATGAGGGGGATGAGGGAGTAAATTCTTTCTTGTTCTCCTCATCTTCCTCATTAGAAGATTTATCAGCAGCAGAAATGGCAGAACTATTAGCTCAAGAAATTGCCATAGCACGACAAAGGACACGTTCATGAATACACAAGTTTCATCGCGATCCAGGAATTACCTCCCTTAATCCCCCAATGCATTGGGGGGAAATCAAAAATCCAGTTCCCTCCCCAATACATCCGGGAGGGTTAGGGTGGGGTAAAACGCTATAAATTATTAAACCCATATTTATCATGAGCAATTCATCATCGCCAAACATCAACTACCAAGCTTTGCTCAAGGATGCTTTACTGGAAATGCGCCAGTTACGAGCAGAATTAGCAGCCATTGAGTCACAACAAACTGAAGCGTTGGCTTTGCCCGCCGCAGGCATCGCAGTTATTGGCATGGCTTGTCGTTTTCCGGGTGGTGCGAATAATCCCGAAGCATTTTGGCAACTTTTGCACAATGGTGTCAATGCGGTGAGCGAGATTCCCTCTGACCGTTGGGATGTACCAGCTTACTACGATCGCAATCCTGAAACGCCTGGAAAAATGTACACCCGCTACGGTTATTTTATCGACGGCGTAGATCAATTTGATGCCCACTTTTTTGGCATTTCTCCCCGTGAAGCCGCAGCCATAGATCCTCAACAACGCCTTTTACTGGAAGTCAGCTATGAAGCATTGGAACGAGCCGGACAATCACCTCAGCAGTTGAAAGGTAGTCGCACCGGAGTATTTATTGGTGTCTGTTTTGATGACTACGCCAAATACAGCATTGCATCTAACGATCCCAAACAAATTGATGCTTACAGCAGTTTGGGCAACACTCGCAGTATCACCGCCGGACGCATCGCCTATGTCTTAGGACTGCAAGGGCCGGTGATGCAGTTGGATACAACTTGTTCTTCTTCCCTACTGGCGCTGCATTTAGCATCTGAAAGTCTCCGCACAGGGGAATCTGATTTAGCATTGGTGGGAGGTGTAAATCTGATATTAGCGCCAGAGCCAATGATTGGCTTTTGCAAATTGCAAGCTTTGGCAGTAGATGGACGTTGCAAAACCTTTGATGCCGCAGCAGATGGTTATGGACGGGGAGAAGGCTGTGGTATTGTTGTCCTGAAACGACTTTCAAAAGCGATCGCTAACCATGACCCAATTTTAGCGGTGATTCGCGGCTCGGCAGTAAATCACGACGGTAGCAGCAACGGTTTGACAGCCCCCAATGGCACGGCGCAGTCAGAGGTAATTCGTCAAGCTTTGAAAAATGCTCGGTTAGAACCTAAGCAAATTCAATATGTAGAAACCCACGGCACGGGTACAGTGTTGGGCGACCCCATCGAAGTTTTGGCCTTAGCCAAAGCTTTAGGTGAAGGTAGAACTAAAGATGAATCGTTGTATATTGGTTCCGTCAAAACCAACATCGGACATCTCGAAGGAGCCGCTGGAATTGCTGGATTAATCAAAGTAATTCTTGCCCTCCAGCACCAGCAAATTCCACCCCACCTCAATTTCCAACAACCCAACCCCTACATTCCTTGGGATCAATTACCTGTTGCCGTCCCACAAAAATTAACTCCTTGGCAGGATCAGAATAAACAGCGATTCGCAGGTATTAGTTCCTTTGGGATGAGTGGTACAAATGTGCATATCATCCTAGAAAATGCACCTTCATCAATTCAAAATTCAAAACTTGAAACTTGTACTGAGCGTAGCCGAAGTATTCAAAATTCAGATGCTATTGAACGTCCTTTGCACCTACTTACTCTCTGTGCCAAAACTCCCCAAGCATTACGAGAACTTGCCCAACGCTACAAAAACTATCTAGCAACGCCACCGGATACAGACTTCGCTAATGTTTGCTTTACCGCTAACGCTGGGCGATCGCACTTTGAATATCGTCTGGCGATACCCGCCAATTCTTATATATTATGTTATGAAAATATTGTAAATTATTTAGACAATACTACAGATATATCTAAAAGTCAAGTCTCTAAAATTGCCTTCCTCTTCACCGGACAAGGCAGCCAGTATATCAATATGGGTAGAGAACTGTACGAGACTCAATCCTCTTTTCGCCATCAGATTGATTACTGCTGCGAGTTATTGCATCCCTATTTAGGCTTAGATTTGCGAAATCTACTTTATCTTCCCCCACTCCCCACTCCCCACCTACATAGATAATTTCAAAAATCAAATATGATTCCTATATCTCATCCCTAAGTTAGTAAATCAGCACGAGGTTTAAAGGTTTCTATTTGCCGTAACTTTTCGTACAGTTCCCGTTCTTCTTGACTAATATTTTTCGGGGTAACTATTTGAATTTCCACTAATTGATCGCCACGTTTGCCATCATCGCTGGGGTAGCCTTTATTCCCTAGCCGGAATTTTTGACCAGACCGAACTCCTTGAGGGATGGTCATTTTTACAGGGCCGTCCAAAGTTGGTGCTTCTACCTGTCCTCCTAAAACTGCCTCAGTGGGAGTAACTGGTACTTGGCAGAGGATATTTAAACCATCTAACTTAAATAATGGATGAGGATTAACGGTAATTTTTAAGTATAAATCGCCACCACCAACGCCTTGGTTCCGCAAACGGATGGTTTGACCTGTTACCATACCTGGAGGCATACTAACTTCTAGCGATCGCCCATCTTCCAAACGAATGCGTTCATTACCACCTTGATAAGCTTTTTCTAGTGGGAGCGTTAATCTGGCTTCTATATCTCGACGGGTAGTGCGAGGTGGGGTGCTAACTGTGTAGGCAACTTTTGTTCTGGGGGAACGAAACGGATCGCTAGTATTGTCATTATTGGACTTACTTGCCGCATTTTTATTTTTGACGCCGATAACTTGATTAATAAAGCTTTCAAAATCAGAGAATTGGCTTGGATCTACGTCCTGATTGCCGTTGCGATCGCTAGCGCCACTCTGCCAGGTTTTAGCCTTTGGCGCTTGTTTGTTGCCCGCAAAGCCTTTTTGCTTCCAGTAGCGGCTAAACTGGTCGTACTGCGATCGCTTGGCTGAGTCTGAAAGGACTTCATAAGCCTCGCCAATATCCTTAAATTTTTCCTCAGATTCTTTGTTACCCGGATTGAGATCGGGGTGATATTGCCTTGCTAAACGCCGATAAACCTTTTTAATTTCTTCACTAGAGGCGTCTTTAGATACTCCTAAAATCTCGTAGTAATCGCGGAAATTCGGCAAATTTTGCATAGTTCAGTTATTTAAATTTTAGATTTTAGATTTTGAATTTTGGATTAATTAAGACAGAACAGTTAGGAGTTAGGAGTTAGGAGTTGAAAGATTTAATTTTTAACTCCTCACTCCTCACTTCTCACTCCTCACTCCTAACTTTTATTAAAAGTACTACAACCAATCATTGTCTTGTTCATCATCCCAGTTATCTTGGTAGCTGGGACGGGATTTGCGTGGCGGACGGCTTTCATAGGAGGAACGACTGTCTCGACTATAGTCTCTGCCATAGTCTTTACCGTAATCTCTGCCATAGTCCTTGCTGTATGAGTCGCGTTTCCGATATGTATCTCTGGGAGATTCGCGTTCTTTATCTTTATCACCAGTAAAGATG
>NZ_JAIVFR010000263.1 GCF_020829685.1 Nostoc sp. CHAB 5715
CATTTGCTGAATATCGTCGGAGTTAGGGCCAATGTGTCTTGGCACAAAACTACTTAACTTTTGACTTTTTTGACTTTTTTCGTCCAGCACTTGCTGCTCATTAGACTTGAGAATAGGGGCGTTTAATACCACAAATTACTCTCCAGATGGTACTATTTCATATTTTGCAATAAATACTGATGAGAAGTAGATGTAACTTTTCAGTTCATCTAAATTCCATGACTTATAGCGGTTCTTGTTTACGTGAGGTACATCCACCCGTAGGGGCATGGCACTGCCCATTGGTGTCAACAAAAGCCTAAAAATAGCTTAACTCAGTGAACAGTCAACAGTTTTCAGTTATCAGGGGTATCAGGGGTATCAGCGTAGGTTTTGAAACAGTGAACAGTTAACAGTCATAACTGATAACTGTTAAATGTTGGCTTGCTCACCCGCCTTTAACTAAAGTTCCTCTCTTATAGCTAAAGTCTACTCAAGTAGACTAAAGATTTTTGGGTATATTTAGTCATCAACAGAAGACTTTCGCTATTAGCAAGGAACTGAAGTTCCAGGCGGGACATGGCTTTTACGTTAAGTTGACACGTATGGACACTGCCGTACCCCTACACCTCGTGATGTAATGTTGTACCGCATCTGAATGGGAACCGCTATATCTTCAGGTGGAGTTAGAGTTAACAATTCAAAATTCAAACATTTTAGACATTTCAGACGGGGATTTAAACCCCGACTGATACTGGTGCTACATATAGATGTAGGGGTCTTAAACCCTTGAACTTACGATAAAAGAGATGGGGCAGACAAGGGAGATGGGCGAGAAAATTTTACCTCATCCTCCTCATCCCCCTCATCCCCCTCATCCCCACTCCCCACTCCCTACTCCCCTTCCACCTGGGCGCGATACTCATCTGCTGTCAAGGCATCCTCAACTTCATCAGGGTCATTGACGCGCACTTTCAAAAACCACCCTTCCCCGTAAGGGTCTTCTGACACGTCTTCGGGAGAATTAATTAAAGCTTCATTGCGTTCTATAACTGTGCCTGTTACTGGTGAATTGAGTTCTTCAACGGCTTTTACTGATTCAATTGTGCCAAAGTTTTCTCCCCTAGTAAGAGCGTCGCCAACTTCTGGCAGTTCTAAAAAGACGATATCGCCCAATTCATGTACAGCAAATTCAGTAATACCAATGGTGGCAATTTCACCATCTATTCGCACGTATTCATGAGAATCCAGGTATCTGAAATCTTGAGGATATTCAAAAGACATATCACTTCCTCTCCCTTATCAAAAAAATTATTGTCCCAACAGTCATCAAAGCCATATCTGGTAATGAACCTTACTGTAGATTGACTAACTCACAACACATTATTCCTCAAAAACCTCGACGCTTATCAGTTGGCGACACGATTTTTTGACCGATAAAAGGGACGTTTAACTACAACTCCTGGGTAAGCTTTGCCGCGAATTTCGACTTCTAGTTGTTGACCAATGGTTGCTAATTGGGTAGGAACGTAAGCTAAGGCAATGGGATAACCAAGTGTAGGCGACAGAGTGCCACTGGAAATTTCTCCCACAACTTTACCTGCTGATAACACTTGATAGCCGTGACGGGCAATGTTGCGTCCTTGGGTTTGCAAACCGACCAATCGGCGCTGCACTCCAGTGGCTTTTTGCTGTGCTAAAATTTCCCGACCAATAAATTCGCCTTTGGTATCTAAATGAACTAGCCACCCCAAACCTGCTTCTAAGGGTGTGGTGGTGTCATCGATATCTTGTCCGTAAAGTGCCATCGCCGCTTCTAGTCGCAGAGTGTCTCTGGCACCGAGTCCACAGGGAATAACACCAGCATTATGAAGACTTAACCACAATTCTACCCCCACATCCGGGTCTACCATCACCTCAAAGCCATCTTCTCCGGTGTAACCTGTGCGGGCCAGGAAGGCAGGTTTACCTAGTAGGGTTGCTTCTAAATGTCCGAAGGCTTTGATTGGTTGTAAGTCTTCTTGCACTAAGGGCTGGAGATATTTAATCGCTTTTGGCCCTTGCACGGCAATTAAGGCTTTATCTGGTGAAAGGTCTTGGAATTGCACTTTATCCAAGTCAAGGTGTTGCAATAGCCATGCTTTATCTTTAGCAGAGGTTGCCGCATTGACGATGATAAATGCCTTCTGTATACCAATGGTGTCTTCACCTTGGTAATAAACAATGATATCGTCAATAATTCCGGCTTGGGGATTTAACAATACGGTGTATTGTGCTTGACCGGGTTGCAATCGACTCAAGTCTGAAGGCACTAGAGGCTGGAGTTGGGAAATAAGGTTTTTACCTTGGAGGGTAAATTTGCCCATGTGGGAAATATCGAACATTCCGGCTGTATTTCTTACAGCTTCGTGTTCGCGGCTAATGCCACTAAATTGCACAGGCATTTCCCAACCGCCAAAGCTGGTAAAGCGTGCTTTAAGTTCTACACCTACTTGATATAAAAAGGTTCGCGCCAGAGATTGGGCGTTGTTTTCTTGATTAGCCACAGGTAATTTTGCGATCGCACCTCAACATCTATAATCCTACGAGATGCTTTCTGGTTTTAGAGTCTTATGTATTGAATTTGGGAATGGGGCATTGGGAATGGGGCATTGAGCATTGGGCATTGGGCATTGGGCATTGGGCATTGGGCATGGTTATTTTCCTCATCTCCCTCATCTCCCCCACCTCCCTCATCTCCCTCATCTCCCTCATCTCCCTCATCTCCCTCATCTCCCCCACCTCCCCCATCTCCCCCACCTCCCCACTCCCCACTCCCTTGTCCCCTTCTGTAAGCTTTAATAGTTAATGGTGCAAGTGTTGAGATTTATTAAGAAGACATTATGAAATATTGGCGACTGTTAGCTAGCTTTGTCTTAGCGATGGTTCTTTTTTGGTTTCCCCTATCGGCGCAAGCTGCAAGTTCTTCCAGTATTACCCGTTCTGTGGGTAATGATGAACTCAAGGGCAAGGATTACTCTGGTCAAAGTTTAGTTGGCACTGAGTTTACCAATCTCAAATTAGAGAATGCTAATTTTAGCAATGCTGACTTACGTGGTGGCGTGTTTAACGGTACTCTGTTGGAAAGAGTAAATCTGCATGGTGCTGATTTTAGTGAAGGTATAGCTTATCTAACAAGGTTTAAGGATGCTGATTTAACTGATGCTGTGTTGACCGATGCAATGATGCTGCGTTCTACTTTTGATGATGTAAATGTCACAGGTACTGATTTTACGAATGCAATTTTAGATGGAATACAAGTGAAAAAGCTTTGTGTTAAGGCAAGTGGTGTGAATTCTAAAACTGGTGTGGATACACGCAAGTCTTTAGGATGTAAGTAGAATCTAACCCAATACGCTTGGGTTAAGGCTAAAACTATGTTACAAAGTCAATTTTTTTAACGAACCGCCAAGACGCCAAGGACGCAGAGAGAAGGAAGAAATGCTTAACTGAACTGTATTGGAATCTAACCCCTTCTTCGCTGGTGGAGAGGGGGATATTTTTTTAACTAATTACGAATTACGAATTATGAATTAGGCAAAGCGATCGCTAGTGATATGTTTCTCTTAAAAAGCTGGCATAATTTGCTCGAATTGTCATAGTAGTAGGATGACTTACACCTAAAGTTTGTTCGCAAATTTTCAAAGCTTGCTCAAACAAGGGTTTGGCTTTCCTGTAGCGTCTTGTATTCCGGTAGAGTGCTGCGAGATTGTTCAGACTAATGGCGACATCAGGATGATTATCTCCCAGCAGGCGTTTACTCACTTTTAAAGCTTCTTGATACAAAGGTTCGGCTTTGCTGTAGCGTTCTGTAGATTCGTAGAGTTGTGCTAAATTATTCAGGCTAGTGGCGACATCAAGATGGTTCTCTCCCAGCAAGCGTTTTCTCAGTTCTAAAGCTTTTTTAAGCAAGGGTTCAGCTTTGCTGTAGCGTCCTGTATAACAGTACAATGCTGCTAAATTGTTCAAGGTAGTGGCGACATGAGGATGTTCTTCTCCCACTAGGCGTTTCCACAGTTTCAAAGCTTGCTGATACAAAGGTTCGGCTTGGCTATAGCGTCCTATAGATTCATAGAGTAATGCTAGATAGCTCAAGGTAGTGGCGACATCGGTATGTTCTTCTCCCAGCAGCCGTTTTCTCAGTTTTAAAGCTTGTTGATACAGAGGTTCAGCTTCGCTGTAACGTCCTGTAGAATCGTAAAGTTGTGCTAAATTATTCAGGCTAGTGGCGACATCAAGATGGTTCTCTCCCAGCAGGTGTTTTCTCAGTTTTAAAGCTTGCTGATACAAAGCTTGGGCTTCGCTGTAACGTCCTGTAGATTTGTAAAGTCCTGCTAAATTGTTCAAACTAGCAGCGACATCGGTATGTTCTAAACCAAGACGATTTTGAGTCACTTCTACACACTGTTGCAACCAAGATTCTGCTTGCTGATAAAGTCCTTGACCTTGATAAAACCAGGCTAATTTGGTAAACAGAGTGATTAGATTTTCATCGCCCACATACTGGGATAGGTGGGTTGCAACTTCTATAATGTGCGGGATATGTGGAGTGAGGTTGAGAATATCTTCAAGGTTGGGCTGTTGCGGAATTAGCTTTGCTATCTCTAACATCATCGCTGCAAAGTTAGTTTTTGCTTCATCCGCCTCATTTGACTTATCCAACTTCATTTGGAGAAGTTGCCGAATTAGGGGATTTAGACGATAAATTCCTTTACTTTTCTGTTGTAGCAGATGCAACTCTAGTAAATCGGCTATAGCTTTCTGCCAAAGTTCTTGTTTTTTGTTATCTTCTATCGTCTCAAAAGATAAGGGAATGTCAGCTAAGGCAGACAAACTTAAGAAATAGCCAAAGCTTTGTGCATTTTCATCCAACTGCTCCCAACTTAATTCAAAAGCTTCAGCTACACCGTATTCATAAGGCATCAATGAGTTAGCATTGACTACTGCTTCATGTTCCACTCGCTTTTTCTCTAGCCGCTTCAGTAGTGTTTCCAGAGACAAATCTGGCATTTTATCCAGATATCGCCCTACTAGCTCTAACGCTAAAGGTGAATATCCTAAAAATTTACAAATTTTTCTCGCAACCCAAGGTTCTTGTTGCAGTCGTTCCCGAACCACCAGCGTTTTTAATAATTTCATCGCCGCCAATGGTTTGAGGATATCCAATTCGCTATTATATTTCGCCCTCAGGTAAGCTTGTAGCTTTTCTAGTTTGTCCCGATTGTTAGAAATAGCTAACTCAGGATAACTCTGAGCGAACTTGTGATATATCTCACCCAGCCATTTTCTGAAAGCAGCAATATCAACGTTTAATTCGCTGATAAGTTTAGCTTCTCTTTTACCTAAATTTTCATTATTAAAATACTTTAAAAAAACTGCTGTTTGCTCTAGAGATAAGCCATGAGTAGCAGCTTCTTTGGCTAGAAAATTAGCCCATTGCATAAACAGCTTGTGATATTTATATTTTTAATTCTACTTTGTCTCCATTTGGAAATATCCTCTCTTTGGGGTAAAAATACCATTTGCATAGAAACATTCAAAAGCAGTGGCTTGCCGTTAGGTATGGTCTCTTGGGAGCATCCCACTTTTTTACATGTCATTGCGAGGAACGAAGCAATCGCAAAATTCTTCTCTTCAAAACGAGTCCATGAGATTGCTTCGTCGTTCCTCCTCGCAATGACAGTTATTCTCAAGAGCAAAATAAAAACTGGGATGCACCCTGGTCTCTTGAGCCTTTGAGCCTCAGATTTCGAGTTTTGTACTCAAAATGGCTATGCAATGCCTACGACGGGCTATTCGGCGTTGCACGTTGTTAATTAGCAGAGGACACGGAGGAAGAGATTAAGAAGGAGCGATCGCCATTTAATGTTACACTTTGTAAGCGATCGCTATTCCCCTGCTTGTTGTTTGAGTAAATTGACCAAACTATCGGATAACCACAAACCAGCGTCACGGATAGCTTGAATCCCAGGAGATATGCTTGGGATTAGTCCACGTCTTTTTGCTAATATCAGCAAACCTCCTGTTCCAATAGTAGTAATACCTAAAGCTTGACCACAACGCCGTGCTGCCCTATCGTCAACAATAGCGGCACAGTCTGAATTTTTTAGTGCCAAACTCAATACTTGTGATTCTCCTTTTCCCAAATCCCAAGCTGCTACAACAGGATTAATAGTATTAACTTCTACTGTTTGTATCCAAGAAATACTGGGTAATTGTGTTGATGCGACATCATCTTTTGTTGTGACTTCTTCAAAAACACCTAATGGAACTATAATTTCTGTGAATAATTGTGGAAGTAATTGTGCTTGCTGACTTTTCAAAAGAACAATCAAAGGTGAAGAGTTAATAATTACACAATTAATCGACATTTGCCAGTTCCTGGGCTAACTCTTGGGCTGTATATTGCATAAAATCTACTTGGTAGCGTGATAAGGCATTAATAAATTCAGCACGAGTTAACCCAGCAATTTCTGCTGCTTTGGCTTGTGAAATGTCACCTAATTCATACCATTTAACTGCTGCTGCAATTCGCATTTCTTGGATGAATTCTTCAGGATTTTTCCGAAGTGCTGAAAATACTGTTTCTGGTAATTGGATTGGTACTGTTCGCATAATTTTATCCTCAGTTTATTAGAGAGTATTCCTCTGCTTAGAGTCAAGAGCGCTAATATTAACCTTTTGAACCTCGAAGCTGAGATATTGGGATAGGTAAGTTACAACTTCTGCAAGGTGGGGAATATATGGAGTGAGGTTGAAAATATCTTCACGGTCAGGCTGTTTAGGAATTTGCTTTGCCACCTCTACCATCTGCGCTACAAAAACAGTTTTTACCTTATCTGCCTCACTTGACTCATCCAACTTCATTTGGAAAAATTGCCGAATCAGTGGATGTAGACGATAAATTCCTTTACTTTGCCATTGTATTAAATGCAGTTTCCGTAACTCAGTTATAGCTTTCTCCCAGAGTTCTTGTTCATTGTCATCTTTTATCCACCCAACAGAAAAAGGAATATCAGCCAAGGCATACAAACTCAGCCAACAGCCTAAGCCTTGTGCATTTTCATCCAACTGTTCCCAACTCAATGCAAAAGCTTCAGCAACACCATATTCATAACGCATCAATGGGTTAGCCTTGGCGATTGCTTCGTGTTCCAGTCGCTTTTTCTCTAGCCGCTTCCGTAGTGTTTCCAGAGACAAATCTGGCATTGTATCAAGATATCGCCCCACCAACTCTAACGCCAAAGGCAAATATCCCAAGGATTTACAAATTTCTCTCGCAACCCAAGGTTCGCTTTTCAGTCGTTCTTCATCAACCAGCGATTTTAATAATTTCATCGCCGCCAATGGTTTGAGGACATCCAAACGTAATTGCGGCAAAGTTCTATCAAATTCCTGGCGCGTTGTCAGTTCCTGGCGCGTTGTCAGCAATACTTTAAACCGGGGTGATTCTGGGGGTCGATGGGGTGATTCTGGGGGTAGATTACGCTGAACCTGTGTTTTGTAGTCAGTGACATTATCAAACACCAGCAGCACTTCACCTTGTTGCCAATTTTGCCAGCAGTATTCCAGCCTATCTGCTAATTCCCAATCGTCCGGTGCAATGAGTTTAAATTTCAGTTCAGCAAATCTGAGAATCTGAATTCCGACATCTATTCCCTGTGCTGATAACCAGCAAACCCCACCTTGATAATTCTGCAAGTGCTGTTTGGCGTATTGGGTAGCGAGTTCAGTTTTGCCTACTCCACCCATACCCGCCACAGCTACAATTGCAACTTGCCGAGATGTTTGTAACTTCTGGTGCAGTTCTTCTAGTTCCGCCTCACGTCCCACAAATTTTTCAAATCGGACAGCAGGGGGAATATTTTGATGAATTTCTTTAATTGTGGGGTGGGCATCTTGCCCGCCATTATATTTTGCTCTCAAGCAAGCCCGTAACTTTTCTAGCTTACCCCGGCTTTCAGAATTGGCTAACTGAGGATAACTCTGGGCGAACTTATCAT
>NZ_JAIVFR010000264.1 GCF_020829685.1 Nostoc sp. CHAB 5715
AATGCTGGAGTCGAGAGTCTTTCGGGTTCTTCTGTCATCCAAACTGGGTTTAGCCATTCACTCAAGCCTGTTTCCAATTTGATCGGTAAGTTTAGCACTTCTGCAACTGCGTTTGCCGTCTGTACGGTTCGCAGGAAAGGAGAAGCGAAAATATGGCCAATATTTTCTCCTTTTAATCGTTTAGCTAACTGTTGTGCCTGCACCATACCATCATCAGACAAGGGTGGATCGTAGCGTCGTTCAGCAGTGAGAAACCAATCAGGGTTTACGAAATCGAGGCGGTTAGCGTGTCTTGCGATCCAGACTATTTGACTCATGGGTTTAATTATTCCGGTGAATAGAATTCGCCGCTAAACAAATATATAGATATCTGCAAGGAGGGCTGCAAATATTAATATATGACAAAAATCGTAATAATTTGTAATAATATAAACTATTTGGAAAACTTATCGGTGCTGTCAATATAGTTTTAAAGCCTATTTAGCCAAGTCTCTAAAGCAATATTGACTAAAAGTTCTAGAGAGTTAGTTCCACTCAGAATAAGTTTTTCATATTTTTCATAACAGATGAGTGATCGTGCATCTCGTAATTCGCCCTTTGTATATCTTTTGATTGTCTTTATAAAAGACGGATATTCATATACATTATTAGCTCTATTTTTATTACTGATAAAACCTTTACGATAAGTAACCATTCTAGAAAAAATAGTCCAATCTTTCTCAGTAAAAATATACATTCTGAGAGTGCTTTGTCTATAATATGGTTCTGGCTCCGGTAATCTTAGAAATAGGTGAGGTCTTCCTTGATAACCAGATAAATTGCTACCAAAGTAAAACTCAGCACAGAGCTTACTTTTTCCTTTACCATATTCAATAGAATTAGGTTTAACAATTTCTTGGATGCGTTTGTCAAAGCCAAGAATTTTTTTACGAATTCTGAGTACAGCCTCTCGCTCATTTTCACTAGAATTGTCACATTTAGCTAGTCGGTTAATAATTGCTCTAGGAGGAGCAGGTATATCTTCATTAACATCTCTTTCTTGATAAGGAATTTCTACTTTTGACAATTTGCCATTATCTAAGTCTTTTAGTTCTAAATAGAAGTTTTGACTTGCTAGCAATATTTGAAAATAGAGAAATTGAATAGACAGATGGCTGTACTTTCTATCTGTCAAATTATCTCGATGAAAATTAGGCTTAATTGCTATCAAGCTAATAGGTTGTCCATAGTCTACCTCTTCCTGGAAGGGTTTATTCTCAAGTAAAGCTTCATAATACCGAGTTAGTTGCTGAACAATATATCTATCTTCACCGTTTTTCAATTCCAGCACTACTAACTGTTTCTTTTCATTCAATGCTAAAATATCGCAAATTTGACCTTTAACATAATATTGTCGCTTTAGCGGAATTAATCCGAAAAGTTCCTTTAAATTAGCCCAGACAAAATCTTCTAAATCAGCTTCAGTCGCAAATTTCCAACTATTACCTGTTTTTATTAAATTCACGAAATTCATTATCTCGCTCTGACTTGAGTAAATTACTATCTTTAGTATTCCCAAAGCTAGACAGGAATTTATACAATTGCTTATATAGCGGTTCTGAGTTGAGTAGGTAAAGAACCCCACCCCCAACCCCCTCCCCGCAAGCGAGGAGGGGGCTATGATTAGGAAAAGCTATAACTTCAACCATCCAAATAGTTGCGCTACAGTTAATTGAAGATTACTAACTAAATCGGGAACTGGTAATATTTCTTGTTCTTCTTGTAAAAGTTCTGGTTGCTGCTTTGGTGGATAGACTAAAACAGAACGATCGCCTGGATCAATTAACCAACCTAAACGACTACCATGTTTTAAACAATGTAGAATATTTCCGGTTACTTTAGTCTGGCTTTGATCTGGCGAAAGAATCTCAATCGTCCAGTCTGGATATGTATGAAAAACATTTGCTACATCTCCACGTTCATCTATGGGAATCCTTTCCCAAGCAAACACAGCAACATCAGGGACAATTGAACGTCCGCCAAAAGTACACCGCAATTCTGGGAAAGCAAGGGCAATTTTTCGACTTTCAACTACTTCATTTATACCTGTGACTAACTTCCCCTGTAATTTGCTATGTTTTCCTTGAGGCATTGGCTTTTGAATAATTTGACCGTTAATGTATTCTGAACTAGGCTTTGTTTCTGGTAGTTTCAAAAACTCTTCTAAAGTTAGGGGTTTAGTTGGTGATTTTACCATGTGTTTGTACCTCCCAAATTTTCATTTAATTAATTACCCTAAATAAGCTTTTTTAACTCGTTCATCACTAATTAATTCTGAGGCTGCACCTGTTAAGGTAATAGAACCAGCTTCTAAAACATAACCGCGATCGGCAATTTGTAATGCAAGATTAGCGTTTTGTTCAACTAACAAAATAGTCACGCCTGTAGCCCGGAGATTTTCAATAATAGAGAAGATTTCCCGGACGATCGCAGGTGCTAAACCTAAGCTAGGCTCGTCTAAAAGTAAGAGTTGTGGTTTACTCATAACAGCACGAGCGATCGCTAACATTTGTTGTTCACCACCACTGAGGGTTCCTGCTAGTTGATTGCGTCTTTGTGACAAACGCGGAAATAGCTCAAATTGGCGTCCAATATCTGCTTTTATCTCGGCTTGATTAGAACGAATATAAGCACCCAAAAGCAAATTATCAAATACTGTTTGCCGTGCTAATACTCTGCGTCCTTCGGGACAATGGGCGATACCAAGTTGTACAACTTCGTGAGTTTGGCGACGGTTAATATTATGTCCATTATAGATAATTACGCCACTTTTAGGATTAACTACTTTAGATATAGCGCGGAGTGTGGTAGTTTTCCCAGCACCATTAGCACCAATAAGAGTCACTACCTCGCCTTTTTGAATAATTAAATTAATCTTTTTTAGAGCTTGAATACCGCCATAATTAACATCAAGCTCTTGAACTTCTAAAATTGTATAGTTTGGCTTACTATCGGCTTTCATCGGCGGTTTACATCCAGAAATGTTGATTCAAAACCTAAGATACATCAATCATACATTTCTTAAAACAGTGCGTAGACATTGCTTCAACTTAAAAATTAATGCCAGAATACTGCAATCTTTATGATGTACTATTAATTACTGATAAAGATATCAAGCGTCCTGTGGCAAAAGTAGCAGATATTGGTAGCAAACGACTAATTAATTTAGCTCCCGATGCATGGGTACAGTGGGTGACACAGCGTCCTGAAGTCGTGGCTAAAGAAATTCTCGGCTCTGAGTTTCACTGGATTAGCCGCGAAACAGATGTGTTGGTGAAAGCATACAGTGCTACTCACGGAGATTTTCTAGTACTAAATGAACTACAGTTGCGTTACACGGCACAGATGCCTCTACGGATGAGAGCCTATGCTGCCTTGGCACAAGAACGCTACCGATTGCCAACTTACCCAGTACTGATCAACATTTTACCGCCCCCATCCACCTTAACTATTGTCAATAGTTACGAGCAGGAATTTTTGGGATTACGTGCTATCCAAGATTATCGCGTGATTAATTTGTGGGAAATCGATGCTGAAATAGTGTTTGGGCAACCATTACCATCGTTGTTACCCTTTGTGCCAATCCTGCGAGGAGGGGGAGAGGTATCAGTTGTGCAACGCGCATTACAGGCGCTACGAGCAGATGCACAGTTGAACGAGTTAGAATCATTGCTGGCATTTTTTGCTAGCTTTGTGTTAGACACGCCTTTAGTGCAACAAATCATGAGGTGGGATATGGCAGTATTGCGAGAATCGCCTTGGTATCAAGAAATTGAGCAAAGAGGTATTCAGCTAGGTCTTCAGCAAGGTGTACAACGGCAGTTAATCCGAGTATTGCGACGACGTTTTGGTGAAATTCCTCATGAAGTGGAAGCAAGGCTTGAAGGCGAGAGTGTGGAAAGATTAGAAAATTTAATGGATAGTGCGATCGCAGTGAGTTCTTTAGACGAATTTGTACAAATTTTGTTTACCTGAATTTTGTAGGTGCGATCGCCTTTAGTGCAACAAATCATGAGGTGGGATATGGCAGTATTGCGAGAATCGCCTTGGTATCAAGAAATTGAGCAAAGAGGTATTCAGCAGGGTGCGCGACGGCAGCTAATCCGGGTATTGCAACAACGCTTTGGTGAAATTCCTCATGAAGTAGAAGCAAGGCTTGAGGGTGAAAGTGTGGAAAAATTAGAAAGCTTAATGGATAGCGCGATCGCTGTGAGTTCTTTAGAAGAATTTCTCACAATTATATCTGCTTAAATTATTCAAATCTTCAAGGGAATTTGATATGCGATACCTCCGGTAAGCTGCTAGCGTTGCAGACAGTCGTTTAAGGGTGCGTAAGCCCTTTGTGGCTACCCGAATTCAATTAACGACTGCCCGAATTCAATCAACAACTGCCCGAATTCAATCAACGACTGCCCGAATTCAATCAACGACTGCCCGAATTCAATAAACGACTGCCCGAATTCAATAAACGACTACCCGAATTCAATAAACGACTGCCCGAATTCAATAAACAACTGCCCGAATTCAATAAACGACTGCCCGAATTCAATAAACGACTGCCCGAATTCAATAAGAGTGTTCCAAGAAATAAATGATCCAAAACCTGTCAAAAGCGAGGGCAACGAAGTGTAGCGTACCACTTCGTGGAAGCAAGCTACGCAAAGCGTCTCTTAGAGTTGCAATCCCAAGATATTGCGATTGCTACCCTTCGGGAAGGCTGGGCCTACATTCCGCTTTGCGACCTTCGCAATGACAATTGGGCACTTATTTACTTGGAGTACTCTAAACAATTTCAGACAATACAATCGAAATTTTCGAGTCGGCAAGTGCAATGATGATGAAGTGGATAAAAATCTGTAATCCTATTACAATCTCAAAATAAATTTTTTCGTAACTCATTTTTAATAGCTTGCGATCGCCCAAAGCCATTGTGCTATCCTAAAAGCAGGATTATCCTGCTGATGGCACTGCCTCAAATAAATATGACAAAAGTGGAAGCAGATCAAGCACAAGAAAAGTTTTCCGAACTTCTTGCCCTTGTGGAAGAAAAACAGGAACGTATTGTGATTGAATCACAAGGACAAATTATTGCAGCAGTCATCAGCTATGCCGACTTAAAACGATTGGAAGCATTGGAAAATGCAAGAGATGTCGCAGATTTCCAACGTGCAATAACTGAGAGTGACGGTGAATCTTATTCGGTAGAAAAAGTGATTACTGACTACAACGAACTTCATGGCACTAATTTCACAGTTGAAAATATTTTGAATGGCTGAATCTGGACTGCTTGCTTTACCTATTACAAAATCAGCCCGGAAAGATTTAGTCGATTTACAGCCGAAGTTTTTTAAGCAGGTGATGACTAAAATTTTGCTGCTACCCGAAGATCCCAGACCTCAAGATTGTAAGCAACTTAAGGGATATTCAGGTGTTTATCGAGTTGATCAAGGCGAGTATCGTATTCTCTATACAATTTCTGAGGATGTAATATCAAGTCCGGTTAATCACTTACGATATGTCATTGCGAGTGGAACGGAGTGGAACGAAGCAATCGCTTCCTTATTGGGATTACTTCACTCCGCTATCGCTACGTTCGTAATTGACTTGTATTTTAGCGGACTTGATATAATCGAAGTTTTTCGAGTTGGCAAGCGTAATGATGATGAGGTGTACGAAAATCTATAATGCCATTAGAATCCCGAAACTAATTTTTTTGTAACTCATTCTTAATAGCTTGCGATGCCTGCGGCGGGCTACGCCTACGCACAAACCCATCACTAGCCGTTACCAACATTGCTGAGGAATATTTGTCAGGCAAAATCTTACCTGACAAATATTCTTTGGTGTAATGCCACACTTCAAGTTACGATAAATCTTACTTATTGAGAGCATCTACACCCTGATGACAAGGCCTGCCGATGTCAGCACCAAAAAATTAATTAGCCTTGCACCCGATAACTGGGTAAGATGGGTAACGCAGATTTCTGATGTCGTTGCTGAAGA
Organism: Nostoc sp. CHAB 5715; assembly: GCF_020829685.1. Taxonomy (GTDB): domain Bacteria; phylum Cyanobacteriota; class Cyanobacteriia; order Cyanobacteriales; family Nostocaceae; genus Nostoc. The sequence continues at coordinate 6,043 of NZ_JAIVFR010000264.1, forward strand.
AATTGTAAGTGGCGAATTTCAGTGGATTAGCCGGGAAACTGATGTTTTAATGCGTGTCAACAGTCCCCAACACGGAGAATTTCTGCTTCTTAACGAATTGCAATTACGCTATCAATCCAAAATGCCACGTCGGATGCGTGCATACGCTGCACTTGCAGAAGAAAAATATAACTTGCCAACATACCCCGTTCTCATTAACATTCTTAAAACTGGCAACAACGAAATACCCACAAGCTTTACATCAAATATTGCTGGATTACGGGCAATACAAGATTATCGGGTAATTAACCTGTGGGAAGTTGATGTTAATATTGCTTTTCAACAACCCTTACCATCCTTACTGCCGTTTGTACCCATTCTCAAAGGTGGTGAAAATGAATATACTATTAGAGAAGCATTGCAAATTCTCCGTGCTAATGAACAACTGAACCAACTGGAAACGGTCTTAGCTTTTTTTGCTACGTTTGTTTTAGAAACTGCACTCGTTCAAGAAATCATGAGGTGGGATATGGTTGTGTTACGTGAGTCGCCTTGGTATCAAGAAATTTTACGCGAAGGAGAAGCACGCGGAGAGGCACGCGGAGAGGCACGCGGAGAGGCACGCGGAGAGGCACGCGGAGAGGCACGCGGAGAGGCACGCGGAGAGGCACGCGGAGAGGCACGCGGAGAGCTGCGAGGAATACTTTCTAGTATTGAAATTAATTTGGAGTTAAAATTTGGCAACAACGGGTTACAGTTAATGCCACAAATCACGGAAATTAATGATATAGAGCGTTTGAAGATAATTTTACGGAACGTTGTAACAGCAAATAATATTGAGGAATTACAACAGGTTTTGTAATTGTAAGATAGATAATCAGATATTATTCATTTCCCAAATAAGCTTCAATTACAGCCGGATCATTTCTGACAACTGCTGGTTCACCCAAAGCAATCAATTGCCCAAAATCTAACACCGCAATGCGATCGCACAAACCCATAACCAATGGTACATGGTGTTCTATAAGGATGATCGTTAAATTGAAGCGATCGCGCAGGCTACGGATAAATTCACTCAATTGCTGCTTTTCGTTGGGGTTCATCCCAGCCGCAGGTTCATCGAGAAGTAAGACTTGCGGTTTTAATGCTAAAGCGCGGGCAATTTCTAAGCGACGTTGATCGCCGTAGGCAAAGTTTTTGGCTTTTTCGTCAGCGCGATCGCTTAATCCCACCAAATCCAATAAATCTAAAGCTTTCTGCTTAGTTTTAAATTCTTCACTAGGCGCTGGTGGTAATCCCAAAACTCCTGCAATCATATTACTTTTAGTGTGTAAATGCCGAGCAATAATCACATTTTCTAACGCCGATAATTCCCCGAACAAACGGATATTTTGAAAGGTACGGGCGATACCTAAAGCAGCAATTTGATGAGGACGTAGTTGAGAAACTTCTGCACCTTGATAAATTAATTTACCGCTAGAAGGTGGAATGAAAGCAGTAATCAAATTAAATAGTGTTGTTTTGCCAGCACCATTAGGCCCAATAAGTCCAAAAATCTCATGTTTATTTACACTAAAAGATACATTATTTACCGCCACTAGACCACCAAAGCGGCGAGTTAATGCTCGTGCTTCTAAGACGATACTGCTGTTACCCGTTGGAATACTATGTGACATTTTTGCATATTATTATGAATAGTAAAACTTATGCAATAACTCTCTAAAACTTTTCTTACTTCGCGCCCTTTGCGTCCTTCGCGGTTCGTTTATTCATGATTTTCCGTCTTTGAAAAATATCTGGAGTAATTAGCCCTTGAGGAAAAAAGATTGTACCTATTACTATAAGTAAGCCAAAAATAATTAATCTCCCACGCTTCCAGTTCAATCTGCTCAACCACGATATTGTTCGTCATATTGTTGTTGCATAAGTGACTTTTGATTTCACTTGTGAAATTTTATCCATTATATTGCACACATGATTTAAAATTGC
>NZ_JAIVFR010000265.1 GCF_020829685.1 Nostoc sp. CHAB 5715
AATAAGGCGTTGGCTTTGTGGGAAATTGTGTTAGCGTACTCTAGAGGTGTATCTTTGGCGTTACGCACTTTTAACGCTTCGTCATAAGCTGCGATCGCTTCAATTGGATCTCCCAAAGGAGTGCCAGTACCGTGCAACTCAACATAGCTAATTTCAGCTGGTGTCACCCCAGCATTATCCAATGCTTGACGAATCAGTGCTTCTTGAGCAGGGCCATAAGGCACGGTCAATCCCTTACTGCGTCCATCATGGTTAATCTCACTGCCACGAATAAGTGCATATATCTGGTCATTATCTGCCAAAGCTTGCGATAAAGGTTTGAGGACAATAAAACCAGACCCTTCACTGCGAACATAGCCATTAGCTTCGGCATCAAAGGTTTTGCAACGACCATCGGGAGACAAAGCCTTTAGGTTAGTTAAACCAATGTGTCCAGTCGGTGAAACAATAATATTCACACCTCCAGCCAAAGCCATGCTAGCTTCTTTGTTCCATAAACTTTGGCAGGCAAGGTGAACTGCAACAAGTGACGAGGAACAAGCCGTATCAATTGCCATGCTTGGCCCCCGAAAGTTGAATACATAGGAAAGGCGACCAGCAGCAAGGCTCAACACATTACCAGTTAGATCGTAGCCTTGGATCTGTTGGGAATAACCCTCTCCCTGAATCAAGGTGTAATCGTTTGTGGAAATACCCACAAACACGGCAGTGCGTGAGCCGGATAGCTGTTCTCGCACCTGTCCAGCATCTTCTAATGCTTCCCAAGCCACCTCTAATAAGAGTCGTTGCTGGGGGTCCATAGACATGGCTTCTCTCGGTGAAATTCCGAAAAAGTGAGGGTCAAACTGGTCTACTTGCTGTAAAAAGCCGCCGCAGCGCGAGTTCGTTTTGCCAAGAATTTCCGGGTTTGGGTCATAGTATTGATTCAGATCCCAGCGATTTTTGGGGATCTCTGTAATGGCATCAACTCCGTTACACAAAAGTTGCCAAAAAGCCTCTGGATCTTTTGCGCCAGGAAATCGGCAGCCAATACCAATGATTGCGATCGCTTCCATTTCAACTACCTTCCTTGATTGCACCACATTTTTGTCATTGCTAAAACAGTGCTGAATGCTGAACAATGAGTACTCACAATTGAGTCCTAACTCAGCACGGACTAAACCATAGCTATCCGCTAACGGAACTCAGCACTACTGAATTTGAAACTCTAGTGCCGCATAGGAGAAATAACTAACCAGTAAAAAAAAGATTAAAAAGCTGATACTAGAAGCTTTCTTTCCTTCTGCCTTCTGCCTTGTTGCACTAGTTTCTTCAGCTAGGCGTTCAGCAAGTTCTGCAATATTTGGGTAATTAAAGATTAAAGTAGGATTGAGATTGCGTCCCAGCCACTTTTCTAACTTTCCCAATAGGATAATTGTCTCTACTGAATTTAAGTCGTAGTTATCAAAAGGCTCATGAATATCTATATCTTCCGGATCAATTTCCAGCCGCTCGGCAAACTGGTTAACCAACCAAGCTTCAATATCTGCGATTTCAAACTGTCCAGAATTTGAAATAGTAATAAAGTGGTTCATTTGCATAAATTAAACAATTGAGTTTTACTTATTCTCGGCGCTCTTGGCGTCTTGGTGAACCAGCGCTGTAGGCGGGTTTCCCGCCGTAGGCGACTGGTGAACCCGAAGGGCGGTTCGATAAATTAAGCTTTTTAACAATTTTTGCGTAAGTCCTAATTTGGAGGTAACACACTCAGCTTGTAGCTGAAACTGACTTATATAGGATTCCTATTTGATTTATGAAAAAACTCCCCCTCAACTGGAAAAGGCTGATTCCCTAGTACAGACGCGATTAATCGCGTCTCTACTCCCTACTCCCTGCCTACGCTCAAAGGAATTGGGCGATAGTAACGGTAGTGGGCTGGCATTTGCAAACCCTGGAATTTCAAACTTTGCAATCGGTATAAGTAAGCTGCTCCAGTCATAATGTGGTGAGCAACGTCAACCACATGTCGTGCATTTGATTCAGCTAAATAAGACTCCTTTACCCATTCATTAAAAGCACCTATAGCGGGGCCACACCAAATTTGGTAATCGATTTCTCGCCCTTTTTCACCAGAAGAAGACCAGCGAGAGGACAATCCCAAATACCAACGAAAAATTAGCGCCATTTTCCGCTTAGGATTGTCGTTTGCCCTAGTAATTTGCTCAGGATCTCGTTCAGTGAAAAAAGCAACCGTATCCTGCCAAATAGCTTCCAGGTTTCTGCCAAAGACTTGCTCTTCTAATTTTTGTCTTTCCTCAAGTGGAATTTCATCAATTGAGTTGTAACTTCTGTAAAGATCATATAATTTCTGCGCCCGCATTGGGAAAAGAGTACCGCGTTTGAGCAGTTGTACTTTTACTCCCATTTCAAACATATCGGCAGAAGGAGCCATAATTACATCAGCCATACTCGCTTGGGCTAGCAAGTTTTTTGTATGCACAGAAGTGCCAGCTTCAACACAAGATTGATTAATAGAACCAGTCACTATATAACTAGCCCCCATCATAAAGGCAGCTAATGCTGATTCAGGTGTTGCAATACCTCCTGCTGCACCGATTCTTACCTGTTTGTCATAGCGGTATTTTTGCTGCATCTGATCTCGAAGAACGAGGATGGCGGGTAGAAGACAAACCAAAGGACGATTATCTGTATGTCCACCTGAATCTGCTTCTGTGGTAATATCATCAGCGATCGGAACTTTTTCTGCCAGAGTAGCTTGTAATTCTGTGATTAGTTGTTGTTCAACCAGTTGCTGAAGAATTTTTCTTGGGGCTGGCTGTAAAAATTTTGTCGCCACTTCTTGACGAGAAATTTTGGCAATGATTTTATTTTTAACTTCGATTTGACCGCTCGCATTCAAACTTAGCCCCGCAGCTCGATAATAGACGATATGGGGGGTTAAATCCAGAAATGCTGAAGCTTCTACAGTTCTAACACCGTGTTTGAGATATAAATCTACAGCCCGGCGTTCCAAGGCTTCTTCGCTGGGACTGTGAATCAGGTTAAAGGCGTAAGGGCCTTGGGGAAGGGCTTGCTGAATTTGGTTAATAGCTGCTTCAATGCGGGAAGGAACCAAACCAGCCGCACCAAAACTACCCAAAATGCCTGCTTTTCCTAAAGCAATTACTAATTCTGCGGAAGCAATGCCACCTGCCATTGCACCAGCCATATATGCATATTTTACACCATGAAAAGCGAGGAAGTCGCGATCGCCTAACTGTTGCGGCGGTAGTGGCGGCACAACCATCAAAGTCTCTAATTTTTCACTTTGACTGTTGTTAGGGTCGTAAAAATTACCTTGGTTGGCGATACCAACCCGATTCTGATCTTGGATAACATAACAAGGTTGGTGCAAATTCAACAGCCGAGATTTGATTTCCATTTCCTCAAAGGCAATTGAATTTAAATCACCCTTCCTAGTTTTGTTGATATTATTGAAAGAACTTGTCACGTTGCGGCCTTCTAGTAAAGTTGTGGAGGCATCTTTTGCTTTATTTCCATTCCCTAACATTTGGAAAATCCTATTATAATTCAATACAGTTCAGTTAAGCATTTCTTCCTTCTCTCTGCGTCCTTGGCGTCTTGGCGGTTCGTTAAAAAAATTGACTTTGTAACATAGTTTTAGCCTTAACTGAACCGTATTGTATTATAATTACAACAAGTTTTCAGTTTTTTATGAAACTAGATTAATTTTAATCATCAATTTACAGGTTTTTCAGATAACTGTATTCCCAAATTTTTGATATAAGCAATGGTTTTATTACCATAAATAATTTCGACATTAGCTATAGCAAAAGGTTCAGGCGATCGCCCCATTTCAATCACTTCTAATCGATAGGTTAAAGTACTAAAAGCTGGCGTAACTTGTCCACGAAAACGTACTATTTGTGGACGTTGAGCAATAGCTTGAAATCTGGCATTATTAGTGCAAGTTTGTAATCCCAAAAACAGCAGATAAAATTGCAATAGTTGAGAGCTACCTTCAACCATGAGACTACCGGGCATAGTCGGGTCATTTTTAAAGTGACAGAGAAAATACCAGTCACTTGGCTCTACAGTTTTTATAGCAGTAACTAAACCTAATCCCGCAGCTCCTCCTTGAGAATCAACAGATAACACCTTATCAAACATCAACAGCTTCTCTGACGGTAATCGCAGTGATGAATTCAAGCCATTTTGTTGATAATTAGTACCGAAGCAAGCAGCAATATTTCCTTGGGTTAAATGAAGTAAGTCTTGACGGTCAAAAGTAGATTTTTGACACGATAGTAACGATTGAAAATACTGTTTCTGAATTTGGCTTCTTTCTTTTTCGTCTCGCTCAGTAAAAATAATACCTTGTCCTTGCTCCAATTCCTCGTCAGAAAATAATCCTGCACAGCCTCCAGAAATTTTTAGAAATAATTTTTCGTTAAGAAAACACTCGCCACTAAAAAAAACAACCAAGTTTGACGCAGTTTTGACAGAAGAGTTTATTTTAACATCATAACGCATAGTTTTGATGTCTTCTGGCTGGTCACTGAGAAATGTAGCAGTTAAATCTAGTAAGCGAAATGACCGTTGCCCTTGATTATCGAAATCAGTTCCCAAGTAACCAAGTAAAAGTAAGAAACCCTGACCTGCTTCTTCATATATTCCTATAGGAATTTGACCATCAACAGCGAACCAAGCATCAGAAGGCAGATCGTATTCAGTTTGTACAAAACCATAACCATACTCACCTCTGACGCCATCAATTTTGTTTACACGGCTGATAAACAGATAAGGAGGACTGGGAAGCCTTACTCGTCTAGGATAAGGGTCAATAATTTCATAATCTTTACCCAATACTTTTGAAACTTGTCCTTGGGCAAACTCAAGTACATCAGCTTCATCAAAAATAACGTTGCTAGACTCTTTAGAGACAGAAACACTACTTTGAGATAAGCTGATTGAATCTAAATTTTCACCGCCTTTGTTGTTGCTTACACTCAAACTCGTAGGCGTCAACGGATACTTTTCTAAGCTGATATTTTTAATAAAAGATTTCTTTTGATTGCTACTTTCTGCTCTTGTACAGTACAGTGGTGACAAATCCACAGAGGCGCGATGACTTAAAAGTTGTGCCAAAGCTTTAACAATAGTAGTATAATCATCGGCTCCTCTACGATTGATGGATATAGTAACGTGTTCTTTTTGTTGGAGATTATCAGCAATCCATCGGGAACAGGTGTTACCAGGGCCAACTTCAATGAATATCCTAGCTCCATCTTCATAGACCTGGTTAAGCAGTCGTGGAAAATCAACGCGCTGACAAAATCCTTGACTAACACGATGAGCCAGAGATTCCCTATCAAGGGGCATTAGGTCATAATTAGCTGAAGAATAAAAATTAATCCCTGAGACGTTTTGAGTCGGTGAGGTGTTAAGTTTAATTAGCTGATCATATTCACTAGCCATCGGTTCACAATGGAGTACCAAGTCAGCAGGTGCGCGGAACGCATCGCAATTCAAATCTGCGATCGCTCTCTGACAGGCTTGGGGTTCTCCAGCGATGACAACTTCATTTGGCGTGTTAATATTTGTCAAATAAACTTGAGTTTCCTGTTTGAGGCGAGAGACAACGCTAGATAGTGGAGCCATGAGAACATAACTATGCCACACAGCTTCGTCTTCATGTAGATTTTCGGGTAAGCCCCAATAATCTCGGACTGTTTTTTTCGCACCTACTAAGCGTGTTTGAAACAGTTCTGATGAATGAACAAATTTGTTAACATTGTCGCCGCTAGTCCAAACATTCAAGGAATACAGCATGGTGCTTTCGCCCATACTGTAACCAAAGGCAGCTTGAGGTTGGATTTGGAAATAATCTCTCAAGATATGTGTTAACAACACTGAAAAACCTGTTCCAGAAACTTGCATCGATAGCGGATCATCGAGTAATTTTGCTTCTATATCTTCTAGTTGCCTTTTAGATATTTGATTGAGACTTCTGGGATAAAGTAATTTCTCACGAAAAAATAGGTTAGGTTGAGAAACGAAACTGGTAGCGCTCTCAAAAGTTTTAGGAAACAAGTAGAAAAGTTTCCGACCCATGCCAATGTAGGAATTAAAAGCACCTGGGTAAATAAAAGCGATATGACCCCGTTTACCTTGGGGCTTGGCGGTGAAATAGCTGCCTGATGGGCTTTTCCAGTCTTTCCCGCAAGCAAAGGCATTGGGGATGCCCTTACGTCCGCGCTGGATTTCCCGAAGCAATTCGTCTTGGTTGTGTCCAACGATCGCTAAAGCATAAATCGCTTGTGGATTATTTTGAAAAGTGGCAAAGGTCTGACTAGCAACGGTAGACAAAGAGGAACTATTTTTAATTGTCTGTTCTAATGTCTCAAGTTGCTCTAGTAATCCAGATTGGTTATTAGCAGCGATCAAGAAAAGATAGAAGGGACTTTGTTCTAAGTACCTATGGTTGCAATCTTGTGAACTGGAGTCTTCTGATAAAATTATGTGTGCATAAGTCCCGTCGCTAGCTAGGCTATTTATAGCAGCTACTCTTGTTGTTTGTCTTGAATTTAAAAACCAGGGTCTAGATTCAGTAGGGACATAAAAAGGACTGTCCTGCCAAATTTCGGGTTTTTTTGGGCTAGTCCACTGTGGTGTTGCGGGAATGTAACGGTTGTGTAGGCAAAGAGCAGTTTTAATTAAGCTGGCGATTCCAGAGGCAATATAAGTGTGTCCGATGTTAGCCTTGACACTGCCGAGCGCACAACTCAATTCGGAGTTAGGAATTTGATAAGCTTGGATTAAACCCTGGATTTCTGCTTCATCCTGCTGTTCATTTCCACTAGCAAACACTTCTAGGTAGCCGATGTCTGCGGCGCTAACTCCGGCTTTGGCAAAAGCTTTCTGGCAAGATTGTTTAACTAATTCGGCTGGGTTAGTTGAACTTTCGTATAGGTGACTAACTGTGTCAATTACTGCATAAATGCGATCGCGATCGTGCTTGGCTTTTTCATATCGCTTTAAAACTATAGCTCCGGCTCCTTCACCTACTATCGAGCCACTGGCATTACAATCATAACTGAGGGTTGGTTTGCCAGACATCACACAGTCAAGTTCACCAGCAAAATTCACAGCACTTACCACCACAGAGTCTACTGGGCCGACAGTAAGCAACGTTTTTGCTATTTCTAGCGCCTCAAAAACGGAATTCTCTTCAGCATTGACAACAAAGTTAGGCCCTGAAGTATTCCATAAAGCAGAAATTTTTTGGAAAACAGTATTTGTTTTCTCACTAAAAGTGTTGTCATTATCTCTAGTTTCAACTAACTTTTTATCAACTTCCTTAACTGGGTTTTCTTTAATGACAGCGACAATAGCCACATTTTGCAGTCTTTTTTGCTTTTGGTCTAACTTTGCATCCCTTAAAGCTTGATCAATCACCTTTAGCATTAACAATTGCTTAGGGTCGTGTTTATCTATGTCGTTGGGCGGGATTTTGAAATGAAACGCATCGATTTCAAAATCTTGAATATAAGCTCCCAACAATGCTTGATTGTTATGATCCTCCTCTTCCAGTGTTGGCAGCTTTGGCTGTATGTCTTGACGGCGTATAGGAGGAATAGGAATAAAATACTGGGTCGCATCGTAAATACTACGCTCAAATTTATCCAATCCATGACACGTACCAAAAAATGCTTCTATGCCTACAATTGCTAGTTTTACTGTCATTTTTTATATTTCCTAATATTATGTAAGCAAAGTCATAATGAGAAGGAGTCAGAAGACAGAATTCAGAATTCAGAATACCCCAGCAGTCAAGTCAGGGGTAACAATCACGGAAAGAATTTAATATCACGCGCGTTTAAAATCGGGGGCTTTAAACCTCGATTCTCCATCCAGTCGCACAGAATCCATTCTGGATTCTGGCTCCTGAATTCTGAATTCTTCTTCGGTAAAATTCAAAAGAATTTCACAACAAGCGGCTGCGG
>NZ_JAIVFR010000266.1 GCF_020829685.1 Nostoc sp. CHAB 5715
ATGAGATTTTGGTTGAGAATTGGGACGATGACCCCTATATATTACCAGTTGATTCAACAAGTTTGGTGATATCTTGGTCACCCGATGGTAAATATATCGCCTCTGGTAACATGGATCGCACAGTCATCCTTTTGGAGTGGAATAACCCCAATCCTTGGGTAATGCGAGGCTTCCCTGGCAAGATTCGTCACTTGGCATGGTCAGATACACCCACCAAGTCAGGCGCTTCTCTGCTAGCAGCTTCCAGTGTTGAAGGGATAGTTGTGTGGGAAAAAGAGGACTTGGAATGGGATGCTAGAGTCCTAGCAAGGCATGAAGACATTGTAGAATCAATCCAATTTCAACCAAAATCTCATCTGCTAGCTTCAGCGGGAGTTGATGGCTTGGTTTGCCTGTGGAATCAAGGTAAGCGACTTACTCAGATTCTCGATGGTGCTAATGGTGGATTTTCTTGCCTATCTTGGCATCCTCAAGAGTTGCAACTGGCCGCTGGGGGAAAAAACGGCGAATTAATTATCTGGTCAAAGGGAACACGGGGGCAAGGATTTAGCCGTCGTTAACAAATATCCCAATTTGCATCACTTGGTCTTTTGAGATTTGAACTGGCTAAAACCCACATTCCGCAGGTGCTCCGGCGTAGCCCAACCCAGGCATCGTAAATGCTGTATTTTTGAAAGTGACTTAAATGCTGCACTTGAGAAGCATGACAGCACCACCATTAGAAAATCTTACCTGCTAGCTGCCCTGGTTTCAAGTCTTCCTAGCTGATATACATGCCGCTGACACTGCCAAGTACACCCAAAACTGTGCCAACTGCCATTATGATTTTCTCTTGTTCAAGCAGAACATGAATTTCACCCGTTGGTTCTGCTAATTTCTGAGCAATCGTAACCCACTCAAAATTACCAGTACTGTTGATCCTTCATGCCCAACAACACCAAGGGGTAGAGTGATATTGCCTGCAAAATTGACCGCAATTAGCAGCACAATAAAGCCGAGCGCAAACACGATATTTTGTTTGACAACTCGGTGCGATCGCCGTCCCAATTTGACGGCTACTGCAATTTTCTCTAATCGATCTGCCACCAACACGATGTCAGCGGTTTCTAGAGCCACATCGCTGCCGGCAACGCCCATCGCAATGCCAACCGAGGCTTGCGCGAGCGCAGGCGCATCATTAATGCCATCCCCGACCATTGCCACCGTATTGTATTGGGTTTGCAGTTGACGAATGATGTGCAACTTATCTTCTGGCAACAGTTCGGCATAAACCCGATCAACTCCGATCACTTGAGCAATGCTGTGAGCCGTGCGTTGGTTGTCGCCAGTCAGCATGATGATTTGCTCGATACCCAGCTTTTTAAGTTGAGCGATCGCTCGTGCTGCTTCGGGTCGTACTTGATCAGCAATCGCAATTATACCCATCACCTCTTGAGCTTGAGCCACCCAAACAACCGTTTTTCCATCTTGCTCTAGCGAATCCGCAAACTGCACCAGTTCAACGGGTAAATCAGCGATGGACTGATTCACAAAATCAGCAGTGCCAACAAACACCGATTGCTTGCGCCAACTGCCTGCAATGCCTTGACCAGGGTGTGCCTGCACATCGGTCGCCCGTGACCAATCTAACGCTTGTGCGGCTTGAACAATTGCCGCCCCAATTGGATGCTCTGAGCCGGATTCCAGGGCAGCAGCAACTTGCAAGACTTCTGAAGAGGAAACTCCCACTGCCGGAATCACCTGGCAAACTTGTAGCTGTCCGGTGGTGAGCGTACCCGTTTTATCAAAAGCGATCGCCCGCACTTTGCCAATTCTCTCTAACTGGGCACCGTTCTTGAACAAGATTCCCTGCCTCGCTCCATTGGCGATACCAGATAGCAAGGTTGGCATAATTGCTGCCATTAATGCACAAGGCGACGCGACGACTAGAAAAATCAATGCCCGATAAATCGTCGTTTCCCAACTCCAGTGCAGCAGGAATGGCGGCAGCACTGCCAGCAATATTCCAACCACCACGATGACGCGAGCATACCCATGTTCAAATCGTTCAATGAATTGCTGGGAAGGTGGTGTCTCCGTTTGTGCCTGCTCCACCAATCGAATCACGCGCCGTAGCAGGCTACTCTCTGGCGGTTGATGAACTTTGAGTTTTAAGGCTCCATTGCCATTGAGCGTTCCGGCGAATACTTCATCCCCAATCGTCTTTTCAACCGGAATCGATTCTCCTGTAATCGCTGCTTGATTCAACGTACTAAATCCCTCTAGAATTAGTCCGTCTGTTGGAATGAGTTCTCCTGGCTTGATCACAATTTGATCACCTAATTCTAATTGGTCAATCGGAACTGACGCTTCTGTGCCCGATCGCAACACTTGTGCCGTATCAGAAGTCAGGCTCATCAAGCTCCGAATGCTGCGATCGGTGCGTTGCATCGCGTAATCTTCCAATGCGCCACTGATCGCAAAGATCAAAATCAACGCTGCCCCATCAACAATCAGGTAGTATTCCTGTCGCCACAAACCCAGTCCTGCGGCTCCCAGGGCTGCCACAATCATCAGCAGATCTACATCAAGTTCTTTTTCTTTGACGAGCGTGGTTAGCCCTGCACGGGCGCTCTCATACCCTCCAGTGACGTAAGCAGCAGGCAGAATCAGCAACGCCAGTCCAGTCCATCCAAACTGTAGTGCTATCCATCCGAGTAGGAGCAAGCAGCCACAGAGGAGAGCCACAAAAGCTTTTGAGTGTGTTTTTGCCAGTTGGGGCAGCCGCAATGGGTAAAGCATGAACTATGAGTGAGGGAACTCTCCCACGCTAAACCTTGACATTAACACTAATGTCAAGGTGTTGGCTTCTGGCTTGTAGGATGATTGAAGGTTTCACCATCAAAGAACTGACCGATTCAGTTGGCAGTGATATTACCCCCCGCATGGTGCGGCACTATCACCAGTTGGGATTAATGCCTCAGCCTGTGCGATCGCGCGGAAACTATCGCCTCTATACTGATCAGGATGTGCAACGGCTGCAACGCATTGTGGCACTGAAACAGCAAGGCTTTCAGCTTTCCCATATTCACAAACTGTTGGAAGCAGAACCGGAAGCGGAACAAGCAACGTTGATGGCGCAACTTCAGCAGCAGTACAGAACCATCATTCAGCAAATTAGTCAATTGCGGCAGACGGCAGCGGCACTAGAAGGACTATTGGGGCGCGATCGCCACTGCCAAACGACCCAAGCCGAAGTCCTTGCCCAACTCAAGCTGCTGGACGTTGAAACGCAGACAGGATTGGGCGGCTTGGAAAAACTTTGGTGTGGGTTGGATGCTCAAGTTCATGCCCATCCGGAAGCCTTTCAGGAATCGCTTCAGCGGTTGCTGCCTGACCTGTCAGACAGATCGGAAATTGAGGTAGATTTGCTCTCCAAGCTGGTGCTGGCGAGTGGCGATGTCAGTTTAGTTCCATTTGTGCGATTGGGGAACCAAGCCCTCGCTGCTAGCCGCACTGCTTTCAAATCGGGGTGTCAGGTGGTGGTGGATGTGCCCACGGTGAGTGCGGCGATCGACCAAACCCGACTGGCTCACCTGGGTTGTCAGGTGCAAACTTTGATTGACAATCCTCATATCACCAGTGCTGCCGAAGCAGAACTTGCATTCTGGCAAAGTCCTGACTGGAAAGATCACTTGCAGCAACTTCCAACCGGATGTGTGATCGCGATCGGCTATGCCCCGTCAGTGCTACTGGCAGTCTGTGAGGCAATTCACCAGGGTCTCATTCAGCCTGCGCTAGTGATTGGAATGCCGATCGGCTTCAGTCACGCCCCGGCGGCGAAGCGTAAACTGATGCAGTCTGGCATTCCCTTTATCACTGTTGAAGGAACGTTAGGGGGTGGGTTACTCGCCGCTACCGCTCTGAATGCGCTGGTGGAATCATTAATTGAGAAGCCAGATTGCCACTGTTATCTGGGTAAGTGACCTACTTCGGCTGAAATGCGGTGTACTGACCGCCTAACCCTTCAACGATCGCCCTGGTATTAGCAATCAGCATTTTGGGGTAGGTATCGCCCTCGGAGCCTGCTTCTCCCAAACCATCGGCAAACAGTTCTTGATCTGACACCTTCACGTTCGCCTCTTTTGCCACCGTTTCAATTAGCTTGGGATTGGCTGACACTTCCGCAAAAATGGTTGGCACCTGATCGGCTCTAATCTCGTCAGTCAGTTCTTTCACTCGTGTGGCAGTGGGTTTTTCCTCAAATTATGAATAAAATTGCACTGACTTTACTTTGCTGCTCTAGCTTTTTTTGCCTTGACAGTACTAAATGTCAACCCAGCTTTTGCGAAGAAGCTTTCTCCCCAAGATTTAGCCAATCCTACTTTGAGAGCAGCTGATACTCAGACAGTTAATGTACCCGTTTCCCAAGAATATCCCCAATCTCAATCAATCCGCTCTCTAGAAACAGAGAGAATAAAACAGCTTGCCATCCAAAAGTTTGGTTGCGATTGCTCTAGCTGTCAAGCTCTTGGCAGTCAGATGCTACTACAAGGTCAACTGCCCACACCACAGTAATTGAGATTGGATGAGCCAGTTGAAATCATCCTCTGGATTCGCTAGAACATTCCGACGCAAGGCGACACCTTCGCCCCCTCAACGGGGGAAACCCCCGCACAAGGATGGCTCAGGAACGCACTGGCTCATTTTGTCTTTTGAGATTTTAACTGGCTAAATAGTCTAGCTCTTTGATGAGCCATTTCTGGTCTGGTCAAAATTCCCTGAGTAGGGCTAAAAAATAATGCTAATAAAAATAGTACGGAAACAACTAAAACTATAGCCGCACCTGATGGCACATTCAAATAGTAGCTAATATACATTCCAGTTACACTGCTAATCACACCAATAACTGCGCCTAATTGCATCATTTGGTGTAACTCTTTCACTAATAAATAAGCTGTAATTCCTGGGCCAATCAATAGTGAAACAACTAACACTACACCCACGGTTTGCATACTGGCAATAATTGTTAGGGTAATAGCACCAGTTAAACCAAAGTGAATCCAATTAATTGGCAAACCGCTCGCTTGAGCGCCAAGTGGATCAAAAGTATAAAATAGCAATTCTTTGTAAAATAGCTTAACTAAAAGCAATATAACAATTGTGATAATTACAGTGCGCTTCACATCATCTGTAGTTACACCTAAGATGTCACCAAATAAAAACTGATGCAGGTCTAATTTGCTTTTTAATAGGGTAATCAACATGATACCCAAGGCTAAAAATCCCGAAAAAACTAATGCCATTGCTGCATCAACTTTGATGCGAGATTGAGATTGAATCCAAGTAATGACAAAAGTGCTGAGAGTTCCAGATATAAATGCACCTAAGAAAATATCAATACCTAAGAAAAAGGCTATAGCTAGTCCTGGTAAAACTGCATGAGCAATGACATCTCCTAATAATCCCATACGTTGAACAATCAGATAAGTACCGACAACAGCGCAAAGAATACCCAACAGAATTGCTGTGGTAATAGCTCCCCGCATGAACTCAAAACTTAAAGGTTCAATTAGCCAATTCAACATTAAACTACTTCCCTATTAAATATAAATATACTATCTCCATAAGCACGTTGAATATTATCTGCTGTCATCACTTCTTTCATCGAACCATTAGCAATCATTTGTTTATTCAACAATAATAACTGGTCACATTTTGTTAAAGCTGTTCCTAAATCATGAGTGATTACTAGCAAAATCTTGCCTTGGGATTTCAGTTCCTCAAACACATCAAACATGATGGCTTCTGTCTTTTTATCAACCCCAACAAATGGTTCATCAAAGAATAATAATTCGGCTTGTTGTGCCAAAGCTCGTGCTAAAAATACTCGCTGCTGTTGTCCGCCTGATAACTCTCCAATTTGACGCGATCGCAACTCTAGCATCCCCACCCTCACTAGAGCATCTTTAACTATTTCTTGAGATGGCCGTGAAGGTGCGCGAAACCAGCCTGTATGCACAGTCCGCGCCATCAGTACCACATTCCAGACTGTTATCGGGTAATCCCAGTCAATCTGCGATCGCTGTGGTACATACGCAACAGAATTTAATTGTTGTTTCAAAGCGCGATCGCGAAATTTTACAACTCCACTCGTGGTTGGTACTAAGCCCAAAATCGCCTTCACCATCGTGCTTTTACCAGCACCATTGGGGCCAATCACACCCACAATTTGTCCCGGTAAGGAACGGAAACTCACATCCTCAACCGCCGTGACTCCCCGGTAATTTACAGCTAAATGTTTAACCTCTAACATACATAATTTTTACCGTTTGTATGATAATGATTATCATTGTATCTTGAGTAATCAGATTTATGATATCTTACAAATTGCGATTCAAATCCATAGTGGCTCTTACTTTAACCTTTGGGGTACTTGGATGTAGTCCGACATCAGAAACCAGCCAATCGACTCCTGCACCTGCTAATAATGTGGCAGCTCCCCAAACAGGTACTTCACCTGCGTCAGAAGCTAGTGGCAAAGGCCCGTTAGTAGTCGCCACTAACAGCGTTGCTTGTGGCTTAACTAAAGAAATCGCAGGCGATACTATTGACCTCAAATGCTTAATCGACCCCGGTTCAGATCCCCACGTCTATCAACCCAAGCCTGATGATAGCAAAGCCATTGAGCAGGCTAAGTTAATCCTCTACGGCGGTTACGATTTTGAACCAGGTTTAATCAAACTAATTAAAGCTACTTCCAATCCTGCTCCCAAGGTGGCTGTAAATGAAGTTGCAGTCCCCAAACCCCAGCAGTTTGAGGAGGATGGTAAAACTGTTACCGATCCCCATGTATGGCAGAATGCCCAAAATGGCATAGCCATAGCACAGACGATTTCTCAACAGTTGGCAAAGGTAGCCCCAAATAATGCTGCAACTTATACTAGCAATACTCAGAAACTAACTAGCGAAATCAGTCAGTTAGATACTTGGATTAAATCGCAGATTTCTACAATTCCACCCAAGCAACGCAAATTAGTCACTACACATGATGCTTTTGGTTACTATTCCAAAGCTTATGGAATTCCCATTGAAGGGGCGCTAGGGGGTATTAGTACGGAAGAAGCGCCCACGCCTGCGCGGGTAGGCGCACTATCGAAGGATATTCAAAAAGAGGGTGTACCGACGATTTTTGCAGAGACAACGATTAATCCCAAATTGATTACGGCTGTAGCAAAAGAGGCGAAGGTGAAAGTTGCAAAAGAAGAATTATTTGCTGATGGTTTGGGCGAAAAAGGAACAGAGGGCGAAACTTACCAAGGAATGTTGATTGCTAATACACGCACGATTGTCGAAGGTTTAGGAGGTAAGTATACAGAGTTTCAACCTAAATAATCAGAGTTAGTTAGCGATCGCTATCTTGGTGATACAAAAGTTTAGATCATAGTAGTAGCGATCGCTTCTATAAACAATCCACAAATCTCATCAATTAAAAGCGAGAATGTTTGCTAATTACACGCCAGTAAGAAATAGACTGCGACCCGAAAAAGTGGTGTAAGAGGAAAGTCGCAGTGCATCTATATGATAATTATAATCACTATCAGGAGAAAGTTGATGTCTCGCAAATTGTGGGCGGTCTTTCAACTCAGTACGCGGCTCAACGCCCCGCTACCGCGCTTCAGCACTTCTTTACTTAGCACTCTTCATGCCGTGGCGTACTAGTCTTAATCTGTTAGCAATCTGGCTTTACGGAAAATAAATGTAATTATGGTTTCTTGTCGAGAAATAATATCTGCTGTCACTTCCATTCCCGGCTGAAGGGGATACTGTTGAAAATCTTTTTCTATGTATATTTTTAGCGGTTCAATACTGACTTCATAGTAGGGTGTGACTGTACTGTTACCGTTAGTTAGCGGTACAATAGTATCCGCTGATATGGCTCTCACAGCACCACTAAGCGTACCGTAATCGGGGTAGGGATAAGAAGAAATGCGTAATTCTACTTTACC
>NZ_JAIVFR010000267.1 GCF_020829685.1 Nostoc sp. CHAB 5715
CTTTTGTAATCCCAGCTGCTGCTAAAAGTTATACCTTAATAAATACAAGTGGGGAGAAAGCTAAAGTAGTGTCGGCGATTGTACTAATTTTTGGGCACTAGTGAGCGAATGCTCTATCTGGTTTAGACTCCGAATCTTTCTAACAGGTACAACTGACTTTGTGATTATTGCCCTTGGTAATAGTTGCTGGTTACTTGTTGGTATTTCTGCCGCCATAATAGGAAAAGCGACAACACGCAGAGGCTTATAAATAGACATCACCATCACTGAACCTATCAGCAACAGACTCTGTAAGAAAAAATAGTTTAATCTCTGCGGCTTCATTGAACCTTCCTCATACACACTTGATCATCTGTTGCTCACCACATGCTCTTAGTTAAGGTATAAAGGGTAAGTGGAAAACCTATTACCCTTTATCCAAAACCCTATGACAATCTCACCCCAAGATTCTGCTCCTTAAATTGGGGTTGTTGCATCAGGTACGTCGTTTATCGTAGTCTGAATATTACCAACAAAGTTGAGTAAAATACCAAATATATTTTTGATACAAATCTCAAAAATAGCATTCTAAATCTTGCTACTCTGACGGGGCAACTCATCATTAGGCTGCTCAAACTGAGTATTGAAGCCGTTTTTAATTAAAATCATCTGGGAGAGTGCTGTTAGATTATCTTAAGTCTTTTGTCAGAGTATCTTCACCAAACGCAGCATTAAGTAGCCAATATTATTGGTAATATCATCGCAATATGATTTACATATCTATCGTGAAAGGCGATGTCTACGACAAGCCCTTACGGTCTACGCGGTTCTTTAGAGAAAGTCTTGATATATGATGACCTCCTGAACGCAAGATGCTATGCTCTACCATTTCGGCTAGCTTTACAAATTGGATTTTGGTCATTCCTCTGCCAAGAATCATTAGTTGGATTCAAAAGCGATGGCAAAGCCATCGCCAAGGGCGAACGCAATAAAGCACTGGGCGGCAGTGCGATCGCACTCCCAGACAAACTAGACTTATGTACTTATCCTTGCAATAAAAAAGCCCTATGGACAACACAGCTCTTGAAACCCAACATCTCAGCCTTGCTTACGACGGCAAACCAATTATATCCGGTCTCAACCTGCTGATTCCTACAGGACAAATTACCGCTCTAGTCGGCCCTAATGGCTGTGGTAAATCTACTCTACTGCGAGGTTTGGCTAGATTACTCAAACCCCATATTGGTACTGTATATCTCAATGGCGCTGATATCTTTCGACAGTCAACGACAAAAGTTGCACAGCAACTCGGTATTCTCCCTCAAGGCCCAGCAGCACCAGAAGGATTGACTGTGCGAGATTTAGTAGCGCAAGGCCGTTATCCATATCAACATAATTGGTTTCAATCTTGGACTGCTGAAGATGAACGCCAAGTTCGCAAAGCGTTGGCGATTACAGACCTCAACGAATTAGCTGATAGAGCTGTAGATACCCTATCTGGTGGACAGAAGCAACGTGCTTGGATAGCCATGACCTTGGCACAAGATACGCAAATTCTACTATTGGATGAGCCAACGACTTTCTTAGACTTAGCTCACCAAGTAGAAGTGCTAGAGTTACTTTGGGATTTGAATAAACTTGAAGGGCGGACAATTGTCATGGTGTTGCATGACCTGAACCATGCGTGTCGTTACGCTCATCAACTAGTAGCTTTACGCGATGGCGCTGTCATGGCTTATGGAAATCCGACAGATGTAATGACAGAAGAAATGGTGCAGGAGGTGTTTGGATTAGCGTGTCGAATTGTGCCAGACCCAGTAATGGGTAAACCTTGGTGTGTACCTTTGAGACGACAACCTCATAAATATTCATAGGATTAAAAATTTAAAAGCGATTTGAATAATTTTTATTTAACAGTAGAACATTAAAAAGAGGCAGTTTGATTGCTCCTCCCTTAATAGAATGCCAAAAATTACTTTAATCTATGGCAATCATTACATCTGATGATTTGACTATGGCGTAGACTTGTTTACCTTCAGTAAGTTTCAAATTTTCTGCTGTTAGCCATAGGTTTCTAAGCTATGGCGGTTTTTGGGACTGGTGCAAGATATGAGCCTCTAACTAGCGGCGTAGTCCGCTAGTGATATATAGAAGAAACACAGGGGGCTAGAGGAAAATTTGAGAGCTTGAGACTATAATTAAAAGTTACCCTGACAGCCAAAACCGTCTTTACAGTGGTGCGATCTTACGCCCGTATATGAGCCTGGTTCTAAGTACCATTGGTGAATTTATTGGTGAAGTGACATCTTGATGGTCGCTATCCCGTTTAGGAGATTAGATTTGGACACCGCACTTAGGTCAGGGTACTTATTTACTTTTCAAAGGGAGCAATGCGATTTTGTGAGATGACCCCTCCGGGAGAGCGATCGCTAATCAAATCTTACGTATAAATTAAACATTTAAGACAATCTAAGTATCAAATACTAAGCTAAAAACTCTTTGAACAGAACAATAGACATAGTAAAACTAGGGTTTACTCAAGTAAACTAACCCAAATTGCAAGCTAATAACTATAATTCCAATTAGGTTAAAATCAACCAGGACATTTTAGCCGAGATAAATAATTATAAGCTGTTGCGAAAATACCTTTGTAGGGGCAAGCATTACTAATTGCAATTAAAACCCCTCGGCGACTAACAGTAATAATTGCTCCTAATTTCAATAACTTTCTACGAATAGTTCCAATTTGGGCATTTCGGAGTTCGGTTTTTGCCAAACATTTCTCTCGAAGGGCATTCATCAAAACATAAGCTATGGAAGTAAACCACAGACGTAATTGATTACGTTTCATGATCATTTATGTCTTCATAACCCATTACTAATCCGTACACTCTCTGTGTCACAGGTAATTGGATGTAACATGCCGTCAGATTTGGTCAAGAGATTAGCGATCGCAAACTAAATAGAAGCTTCCTTTGGAAGCTCTATGGGTAAAACCAATTATGGGCAAGGATCACAGATTATTCTTTGCCGAAAGTAACAAAAGAGGGCTAATACCAATTTAAGATGAAGCTGCATAGAATAGGGCTTCAAGAATGAAATTATAGGATGACAGTGAGCTGATTCGCTCCAATTAGTAATAGTTAACCTCAAGGGTCGGTAGTGGTTTTTCAGGTTTTGGCTATTATTTGCGTAAGTCCTGTTGTTGATTTAATAAAAATCTGACAATTCAGGCCATATAGAAAAATTAACGCTAAACCTAACCCTTGAGTAATTTTCCTTACTAGGGAATAGAAGCGAGGTTTTCTACATAAGAGTGAAAAGTCAGATATTGGAATGAGTGGAAAAAGAGATTGTGTCTGTCCTACCGCCAAGTAGAATTAATGCTCAGTTCACTTGGAACTAAGCTAATAAATAGGCAAAGGGATTAACCACGACCCCAGTTGCGATCGCGCTCATAGCGACGGTAATTATCACGAATGTTGCGAAGGTTATTTTCGCGGTCATAGCGATAGTTATTGTCATAAATGCTACGAAAGTTATTATCGCGGTCATAGCGGCGGTTATTGTCACGCTTATAGCGGCGATTATTATCGCGTTCATAACGACGGTTATTGTCACGCTCATAGCGGCGATTATTATCGCGCTCATAGCGACGGTTATTATCGCGCTCGTAGCGACGGTTATAATCGCGCTCATAGCGATAGTTATTGTCACGAATGTTGCGAAGGTTGTTCTGGCGGTCATAGTCACCATGTCTGTGGTGACGACTGTAACGTTCGTAGTAACCATCATTGTTGCGTTGATAGCCGTAGCTATCTAACTCAGCAACATAAGAGGCTGGTGTATTAGCATCAGCTTTTGGAGAAATAGCCAAAGCTGATGCAGATGCTATCAAGCCAGCGAGCAAAATAGAGGTAAAGCGGTTCATCATGTGAGTTAAAAATTGTTGACAGTAATTTATGCAAGTCCAGTCTGTTTAGGAAGAGCAGATTCCACAAGTCTTTAGATCAATCCTATCAGTGTTGAATAACTCGAAAAGTTTTCTTGGGTGCGGTGATTGAGAAAAGTTTTGTTGTCTGTGATACTTTCTGACCTTCCAGATTCCGTGAAAAGTTAAAATTACAGCTATTTTCAGGTAAATAGACCACGCGGTAGGGGCACGAGCCAGCTCATACGTGTCAACTTAACGTAAAAGCTATGTCCCGCAAGGAACTGAAGTTCCTTGCTAATAGCGGAAGTCATCTGAAGATGACTAAATATAGCAAAAAATCTTTAGTCTACTTCAGTAGACTTTAGCTAAAAGCCAAAGAACTTTAGTTCAAGGCGGGTGAGTCAGCCAACAGTTAAACTATAGGAATCGTATTTGATTTTTGAAATTATTTACGTAGGCGGGGAGTGGGTAGAGACGCGATTAATCGCGTCTGTACGGAGTAGGGAATAAGGAATTAGGCTTTTCGAGTTGTACCGAGCTTTTTCAGAAATCAAATATTAGTCCTATATTTATAGCTTAAGTTGACACCAATGAGCATTGCTGTGCCCCTACGATAGATGTGGTTCAAATACATGAAAACTGCTGTAAAATGAGTATTTGAACTGGATGAATCCACCTCTGAACTCCGTTAACGAGTATTTGCTACTCGTGAATGAGTCTTTGATACTCGTGAATGAGTCTTTGAGCTTCATTAATGAGTGTTTGAACTCCGTTAATGAGTCTTTGATACTCGTGAATGAGTCTTTGAACTCCATTAATGAGTGTTTGAATTCCATTAATGAGTGTTTGAACTCCATTAATGAGTGTTTGAACTTCATTAATGAGTGTTTGATCTTAAATACGTTACATAAGCGAAGCTCGTCGTAGACATCGCACCTTTGCCAAAACCTAACAGCTAGGCGATGATCGGATCACAATCAGCCTCAGTGCCCTACTAGACAAAACGCACACCAATTATAATTAGTGTGCGTCTGCGGTTAGATTTTAGAAATTCTCGAACTTAGCGTTGGCGCAGCCCGCACTTCGACTTGGCTCAGTGACCACCGCAGGCATCGCATCCTTCATCTTATCCACCACCTCATCTACAGGGATAACTCCCAATTCCCCAGAGGCGCGGGTACGGATACTCAAGGTGTTGGTTTCCACTTCTTTAGCTCCCACCACAGCCATCACGGGTATTTTTTCTTTCTCTGCATTGCGAATCTGTTTACCTAAGCGATCGCAGGTCTTTGAAAATTTAAATTGAATTTCTAAGCAACAGCAAATCCCGTATATTTTCTAACGTTAGGTTCGTGAAATCCTAAAACAATATCTTCTTTAGGGATACCTGCTTGAACGAGTTCATTCGCAATACCATTTTCGGTATTATCGGACTGAATCCAAACTTTACTGTGAATTATTTCGACATGAATTAAACAGCTATGCAGGTGTTGTTTATCATCCCAGCCCTCAGAAATAATTAGATATTGATCATTTTCTGAGTCAAATGCCGCTCGATTACGGATATTAGCATTTGCATAGGAAATATTGAGATATGCTGCAAGTGTTTTACGGATTATATTTCGGTAAGACTCTAGTTTATCCATTTGGTAATCACCTCTTCTTGGGAATCGAAGACAATCAATTTTAAAGTATTATCTTCTAATAAAATTTTGCCAATTTCTTCTGTAAAAATTTTAATAAATACTGTGTCACGAATTGCTAAATAAAGAATTATTTTTGATTCAATTCGTCGGAGAGCTTTTTCGTACAATATGTACTGACCAAGGGCATTTTTGAGGTCTTCTACTTCCGATACGCCGATAAAACTTTTTACTTCTACAGCAATCTTCTTTCCCTGTTTTTCTGCGGCTAACAGTTTCTCGGCTGCTAAATCAATAAATATATCCTTCTTACCAATTTTTAGGCTAAGGGGGTCATCCGTAATCTTCCACCCATCTTTGATGAGTGCATTTTTCACACAATCATGATAAATGTCTTTGGCTGGCATTAATTCTGATTTTTCAGTTAATTTTTGAGGCTGGGCATTACCCAGCCTACTGTTTGCTATTTGAAGTTAATCTGCGCTTGTGACATCGATCTGAAGGTTATCGAAGTTAGCGATCGCATCCTTCATCTTATCCACCACCTCATCTACAGGGATAGCTCCCAAGTCCACAGAGGGGCGGGTACGGATACTTAAGGTGTTAGTTTCCACTTCCTTAGCTCCCACCACAGCCATCACGGGTATTTTTTCTTTCTCTGCATTGCGAATCTGTTTACCCAAGCGATCGCCACTGGTATCAACTTCTGCACGGATGCCCAACGCTTTCATTTTCGTCACCACATCTTTAGCAAAGTCTAGCTGTGTATCACCTACTGGCAGTAATCTAGCTTGCACTGGCGCTAACCACAAAGGAAAATCGCCTGCATATTCTTCAATTAAGATCCCAATCAGCCGTTCCAATGAACCAAAAGGCGCACGATGAATCATCACTGGGCGTTTGCGAACGCCATCTTCGGCGACGTATTCCAAATCAAAGCGTTCTGGCAAGTTGTAATCTACCTGTACAGTTCCTAATTGCCATTCCCGATCTAGGGCATCACTAAAGATAAAGTCGAGTTTGGGGCCATAAAATGCCGCTTCTCCAATACCTTCAAAGTGATCCATCCCCAAGGTTTCAACCGCACGGCGAATTGCACCTTCGGCTTTGTCCCAAACTTCATCGGAACCGATATACTTATCACTAGCTGGATCGCGGAAACTGAGTCTAGCTTTAAAGTTCTTCAGTTGCAAACTATTGAACACCGACAAAATTAAATCCACCACACTGAGGAATTCACTATCTAGCTGTTCTGGGGTGACGAACAGGTGAGAATCATCCACAGTAAAACCGCGCACCCGTGTTAAACCGCCCAATTCCCCTGATTGTTCGTAGCGGTAAACAGTACCAAATTCCGCTAGTCGCATCGGTAGTTCTCGATAAGAGCGTAACTCACTCTTATATATTTGGATGTGGAAGGGGCAGTTCATCGGCTTCATGACGAAGCCCTGTTCCTGTGCAGCAGCTTCTTCATTATCTGCCATCAAAGGGAACATATCTTCTTTATATTTCTGCCAATGTCCAGAGGTTTTAAATAAGTCTACTCTGGCAATGTGAGGCGTTACTACAGATAAATAACCCCGTTTTATCTGTTCTTGCTTGAGGAAGTCTTCTAAAGTACTCCGTAACAGAGTACCTTTGGGTGTCCACAAAGGTAAACCCGGCCCTACTAAATCAGAGAATAGAAATAATCCCAGTTCCTTACCCAGTTTCCGGTGATCTCGCCGTAGCGCTTCTTCTTTACGTCGTTTATATTCAGCGAGTTGTTCTGGGCTTTCCCAGGCGGTGGCGTAGATGCGTTGTAATTGGGCTTTAGTTTCATCCCCACGCCAATAAGCACCAGCAACGCTTTCTAGTTCAATTGCTTTGGGGTTTAATTCACTGGTATTTTCTAGATGAGGCCCTGCACATAAATCCCACCATTCATTCCCCAGATGGTAAATCGTGATTGGTTCCTCTTTGATATCTGCCAGGATTTCTAGCTTGTAAGGTTCCTTAATTTCCTGAATCCGGCCTTGGGCTTCTTCACGGCTGACTTCTTCTCGAATAACCGCCAACTTGCGATTAATAATCTTCGCCATCTCTTTCTTGATGGCTTTGAGATCATTTTCGCTAAATGGTTCTGGATTATCGAAGTCGTAGTAAAAACCGTTTTCAATCCAAGGGCCGATTGTAACTTGCGCCTTGGGAAACAGCTTTTGTACTGCCATTGCCATAACATGGGAAGCAGTGTGGCGAATCTTCTTTAAGTTCTCCGATTCGCTGGTACGCGGTAAATAAATTTTTTCAACTTGTTCTGACTGTTCGGACTGATTTGATGAATTTGGCGACATTGGCTGCTGAACCATTGGCGAAGTGATTACAAAAGGTGATTTATCTGAATCTGTAGGCTTATTCAACTATAACGACTTTGATAATCCAGAACCATTTAG
>NZ_JAIVFR010000268.1 GCF_020829685.1 Nostoc sp. CHAB 5715
CACGGGCGAGGTTTATTGCGCTTCATTAATCCCAACACCGTCGAATCGATGGTAGTAGAAGGAACGCTAAAACCCGCCAATACCAAAGTTTTAGATACTAGCTGTATTATCGATGGTCGCATTGAAGCGTTACTTGAAACAGGGTTTTTGGAAGGGCAAATTCTCGTACCGCAGTTTGTCTTGCAAGAACTCCAACAAGTAGCGGATGCTAGTAAAGACCAAAAGCGGGTGCGGGGAAGACGAGGACTAGAAATTCTCAACCGCATTAAAGAAGAATATCCTGATCGCATCGTGATTAATCCAGTTGACTACGAAGATATTCCCACAGTCGATGCGAAGTTGGTGCGCTTTGCCCAAGAAATTAGCGGTACATTGCTAACCAACGACTACAACTTGTCTAAAGTTGCTAGCGTCCAGAAAGTACCTGTTTTGAATGTAAATGATTTAGTGAACGCCGTCCGTCCCAGTTATTTACCAGGCGACAACCTTGATTTGAAAATTCTCAAGGAAGGCAAAGAACCCAGTCAAGGCATTGGCTACCTAGATGACGGCACAATGGTAGTCGTTGAAGAAGGCAGCAGTTATGTCGGCGGTGAACTGCGAGTAGTAGTTACCAGTGCTTTGCAAACTACAGCAGGAAGAATGATTTTTGCCAAACCCCAAGCTTCAGCATTAGCTTGAAACAATGGGATGTTTAATTCGAGTCACACTTACTAATCGGTGCAGTCAACCTGCACCGATTATTTATTGATTAGATTCACCAGACTTACTTACCTGCAAATACTGTAACTGCTCAATTGATAACCCTGTGACTCTGCCAATCACCTCTAATGGCATACCAGTATTAAATAGATTTCTTGCAACTTCAAGTAAAGCTTCAGCCTTGCCTTCAGCCTTGCCTTCAGCCTTGCCTTCTTCTAAAATATCTTGATAAATCACTGACTCGCGCATAATATCTGACCTCAAAACTTGTCTGATAACCTCTTTGTCTAATACTAAACCAGCTAAAATCGCTGTGGAAGCAGCAATATTACTTTGATTTCTTGATTTTGTCATACTATTAATTTCCCGTGCAACTCGGTTAAGCACGGCTTCTGGATCAATTGTACTACTCAAAACCGCAAAGGGTAATAGTCCAGGCGTTCTCAAAAATCCTTCAGTTGGTTGTTCCCAAAGTCTGATAACTGAAAATTCATGGCGTGTCCCAGCAATTGTAAATGTATTTTGTTGCACCAACTCTGAATTTGTCTGCTTAAGATAAATTACAACTTGGTGCATTGCTTTGTCTGGAAAGCGGCGATACACTCGCAACCGATAGTCAATCATCCGAAAAGGAATTTCAGCATCAGCTTGGGTTTGAAATTCCAAATGTAAGATGTTTTGCTCCGACTGTAGCAGAATTAGGGCATCAGCACGAATGGGTTCGAGAGATAATTCTTTTGGACTGAGTTCGGTTAATGTAATAGGTTCGCCTAATAACCAAGTGGCGAAATCGCTGGAGAAATTTTCAGCTAAAAATTTACAGATATTGTCAAACATTTGAGAATCTTACCAAATAGCTCACTCATATCATGTCCGGCTAAATACAAGTCAATTACGAACGCAGCGATAGCGGAGTGAAGTAATCGCAGAGTCAAAGGGAATTGCTTCGCTCCACTTCGTTGCACTCGCTTTTGACATATCATAAGCAATTTGCCGGAGATGATATCATTTGCTATTTACAGCAGATTGCAACAGGCGTGAGGTACAGATAATCGTAGGGGCACAACATGTTGTGCCCCTACCCGTGTACTTCATTTACCTGAAATACGCTGTATCTGAAATCCTTTAATCCAAACATCTATATATTCTAATTTTCATAAATTTCTAATGGTAAATTATCTGGATCTTTAAAGAAAGTAAATTTTTTATTTGTAATTTCATCAATTCTGATATTTTCTACCTCCACTCCTTTCGATTTTAAATAAATAACAGTTTCTTCAACATCATCAACTTTAAAAGCAAGATGTCTTAAACCACAAGACTCTGGTTTACTAGGTCGTTCTGGAGGATTTGGGAAAGAAAATAGTTCGATTTGAGTATTTTCTGCAACTTTTAAATCTAATTTATAAGAATTTCTTGCAGCGCGAAAAGTCTCTTGAATAATCGGAAATCCTAAAACTTCAACATAAAATTTTTTGGAGCGATCGTAGTCAGAACAGATAATAGCTACATGATGAATACCAGTGGTTTTCATGTGTAGTTCTCCAGCTACCAACTATTTACCTTTAGCACTTTTACCAGATTTTTACTAGTACACTGTGGCGGAAGTTTGCCTAGTTGCTTGAGCAACTGTCTTGGCGATCGCTACGCCCGCACTTCGACATACTTCGACTGCGCTCAGTACAAGAAGCTCAGTGACCACCGCAGGCATAGCATATTTAATATTGCCGCATTCATTATGTATCGTTTTTTTGTAGTTAATTATTTCTTTCTGTACCTTACCCATGCGGGAACCGCTATAATGCCTAAATAATGTTAGGAATTTGCTGATAAAATTGGGCGCAAGTAAGAAACAAAATAAGCAATGGCATGAAATTAGATCGCATTACCAGCAATCCCAATCGCATGAATGGACAGCCCTCTATTCGTAATCTTCGCCTTACCGTTCGTCGGGTGATTGAGTTATTAGCTACCTACCCTAATCGAGAAGAACTGCGCCAGGAGTTTCCCGAATTAGAAGATGAAGATATTCAGCAAGCCTTAATTTTTGTATCGTCCTACTTGGACGATCGCATCATTGAACTACCTAACCGCTATGAAACTGTTGCTTGATCAGGGATTACCACTCTCTGCGGCAGCATTGCTCCGTAATGCAGGTATCGACACCATCCATGTGGGTGAAATTGGGATGTCTGAAGCTGAAGATGCAGAAATCATCCAGAGAGCTAGAGAAGAGAGACGTGTTGTTGCTACACTCGATGCAGATTTTCATACATTGCTAGCGCTTGATGAAGCAACTACTCCTTCAGTCATTCGCATTCGGATTGAAAGGTTACGTTCTCAAGCATTAGCGAATTTGTTGCTGACGGTAATCGCTGAGTGTGAAGAGGATTTGGAACAAGGAGCAGCTGTTACGGTTGAGCCAAGCCGTATTCGTATTCGTTTTTTACCGTTGTTGTCTGATGTTTAACCTTTCGCATATTTAACTTAAATTTATATTTAATCAGCAAAAAGGCTTATTGCTTTCTCAAAACTTCATATTCAATAAGCAAAAAGGCATATTGCTTTCTCAAAATGACATTTTACTTTCTCAAACCCCAGTTTGCTTTCTCATTTTGGTGTTTTCCGCAAGTAAAATCAGCTTTTACTTTCTCAAACCCCAGTTTGCTTTCTCATTTTGGTGTTTTCCGCAAGTAAAATCAGCTTTTACTTTCTCAAACCCCAGTTTGCTTTCTCATTTTAGTGTTTTCCGCAAGCAAAAAAAGCTTTTACTTTCTCAAACCCCAGTTTGCTTTCTCATTTTAGTGTTTTCCGCAAGCAAAAAAAGCTTTTACTTTCTCAAACCCCAGTTTGCTTATTTATTTACAGCAGTTTTCATGTATTTGAACCACATCTATCGTAGGAGCTAAGCTTTGCTCATTGGTGTCAACTTAAGCTAAAAATCGCTTATCTGTTGGCTTCCACGCCCGCCCAGAAATGAATTTCAGCGGCTCATAGCTAAAGTCTACTGAAGTAGACTAAAAATTTTTCGGATTATTTAGTCATCAAAAGATGACTTAAGCTATTAGCCAAGGAACTTCAGTTCCTTGCGGGACATGGCTTTTACGTTAAGTTGACACGTATGAGCAATGCGCTTTACCCCTACCGCGTGGTCTATTTACCTGAAAATAGCTAATTTCCTATTTCCCCCCAATAAACGGGGGGATTAAGGGGGGTAATTCGACTTGTGTGTACACCGTAGCTGATAAATTGGAGGGAACTAGAGCAAGCCTTTTTAAGGTGCGATCGGTGCATTTACTCGCACGTAGTTTTGGCTCTTGGGTCTTCGTGTGGAGATCCAAAGATGGAGCCAATAACCTTATTTGCCGTTAAGCAAACGGTTAAACTCCCCTTTGACAATTTGGTAACACTCGCAGGTGATATCTTCTAAACCTGAGCGGTCAAGGATAGTTATTTGCCCGCGAGTATAGTTAATTAGCCCCGCCTTCTGAAGAATAGAGGCACTAAGGCTAACAGTGGAGCGATTCACACCTAGCATTATGCTGAGAAAATCTTGAGTGAGTGAAAAAGTGTCTGTCTCTACTCGATCAGCAGTCATCAGCAGCCAACGGCACATTCGCTGTTCTGTTGAGTGCAGGCGGTTACAGGCAGCTGATTGGGCAATTTGATTAAACAGCGCTTGCGTGTATCGTTGTAGCAGATTGTACAACGGACTATCTGCGGTGACATGAGTTTTAAATGCATCTACTCTCATCCTGAAGCCAGAGCCAGGGACTTGCATAAAACACTCGCCCGGAACCCTATCGGCTCCCAGGAATACTGGAAGACCCACCATTCCTTCATTGCCCACCGTAGCCACTTCGATTGCCGAACCGTCCGTCATCACTGTGAGCATAGAGGCTACGCCATAGTTGACAAAATAGACGTACTCAATTGGTTGGTTAGGTAGGTAAAGTTCTTGCTTAAACTCTAGGGGGATAACCTCCATATAAGCAACAAGACGAGAGTATTCCTCAGAGGGTAGAGCAGCTAGAAGTTGGTTTTTCACAAGTGCAGGATGCTTGAAACACAGATAGCAAGAGGCTGTTTAAGTCAGTTTTATGTTTATTAAATAAGTGGCAGCAATTAAGAACCTCTGATAAAAGGTTTATCTGTTGTAAACAGCTTATGTTTGCTAAATAACATATAATATATATGTTAGATGGTCAACATAGCAGTGTGACTTGTGAAGCTGCTACAGCACTAATTAGACGATCGCTATTGAGCGCTAAATATTCGCAAAGAAGAAAATGGTGTTACGACAATCACACAGAATTCTGTCGCACTTCCCAAATATTGCTTACAATATAGTGGCGATTGGAGCTTCTGCGGGCGGGCAAAAGCCAATCATCCAAATTTTGTCAGCTTTACCAGCACATTTTCCGGCGGCGATTATTGTAGTTCAGCACATGAATCCTGTCTACTCTAGTCGTCTGGCACAGATCCTTAGCCGCCACACAGCGTTGCAAGTAGAGCAGGCAAAATCAGGGGAGATAATACGTCCAGGGACAGTTTACACTTATGTTCCAGATCGGCACATAGTAGTCGATGCTAATGGTAAGCTGTCTCTGTTAGAGTCGCCAAAGATGAACTTTGTTCGCCCCTCAGTAGATAAACTATTCATGTCGGTAGGACTTAATTACGGAATACGGGCGATTGCTGTTGTCCTAAGTGGCTTTGGCAGAGATGGTGCTTTAGGAGTGATGGCAATGAAAAAGTATGGTGGCACGACGATTGCTCAAGATGAAACTACTTCAAAGTACTTCGATATGCCTTCAGCTGCTATTGACACCGGGAAAGTAGATTTTGTTCTGACTCCAGAGGCGATTACCAAGAGCTTGAGTAGCCTGGTAATGATGGAATTAGTATCTTAAAAATTCAAAATTCAAAATTCAAAACTTGTACTGAGCAAGTCGTTGTATTCAAAATTGAAGAAAGTTTCAGACGGGGATTTAAACCCCGACTGAAACTGAACTACGTGTTGACGTTGCGGGTCTTAAACCCTTTAATTTACGAGAAAGGGTAATTTATTAATTAAATCGGTAGTTTTGGCTGCTGTTTGCAGCATCGTGGCTGCACCAGTGCGATCGCCTTGTTGCAATTTCGCCTCGGCTAACTGGGTTTGGCGATACTTTGCTTTACTTGAGTTCGGGAATTACCTGAATTAGTCCAGTCTGGAAGGCTTTGTCGTAGGTGATGACAAGTAAACTTTCGAGTTCAGCCTGAGACATGATCATGCGATCAAAGGGATCTCGGTGGGCAATCGGTAGGCTTCCTGCTCTGAGTGCATGGGCTGTGGTGATGGCAAGTTCGATAAATTTAGCCTGATGCAATATCTGTGAATATTGCTCAACAAGTTGTTTGGCTTCGGGTAGTTTACCGATGCGGTATTTGGTGGCAATTTCCCAAGCAGAAGCACTGCTGACAATAATGCGATGATCTGGGTTGCGAATGATGTCTCGGCAGTCAGTGTGGAGTTTTGGGTCGTCAAAGAGCCACCACAGCAGGATATGGGTGTCGATGAGGTAGCTCATTCCCATTGCTGGAGTTCCTCTTCTGGGAGTGGTTCAAAGAAAGCATCGCCGAGTTGTCCTTTCAATAAACCAGGGGTGCGGGGTTGTGTACGTTCTTGACTTAAACCTAGTCGAAAGTAGTGAATTAGGTCATAAAGTTCTGCTAGTTTGTCTTCAGGGATGTCTTGCAATTCTTGGACAATCTTTTGGATCAGCATAAGTCAAACTCTTCGGTGGTTGTTAATCAATAAGTTAGGAATATGCGACTACTTTGTTGCTCAATTAAGGAATAAAATATTTTTTCTCGCTTTGCGCGGCAGTCGCTTCTCCTGTCGGAGACGCTGCGCGAACAAGTCGGGAAACCCGCTGTTAGTGGAGCGATCTTTGCTGTTCGCATTCCTGGGGACAAGCAAATAAAAATGATAAGTATTGTTTGTCAAAACAATAGAAGTTATGGGCGTGTACCTTCCCGTTCAAAATACATAAATGCTGTAGTAAAATGCCCTCCTGATACAACACAAGTATTACCGATTTAACTAACTCCGCAAATTAAAAAACACAGCTATTCTCCAACTATAGCAGTCCTAAATCATTCGTGAACAATAAGATCCCCGACTTCTCAAAGAAGTCGGGGATCTGAGTCTCTCGATTTTCACAACTCATTTAGGATTGCTATAGTAACTTTATTGCACGTCTGTTCGGTTGCCGATGTACACATTACTGAACTGAGATTATTAATAAAACTGAGGCAGGATCAACCCATTCATTTCCTTCGTAGTAGTCAAAGTGGTGATGATAGCCTGATTCTGTAGTAGTGTCAAAATTAAACCAGTCTGCAAACACTTCCAGTTTCTCTGGTGTTCCTTCAATCTTTAAAGAACTGCCATCAACCATAACCTTGAGAGAACAATCACTCTTACGAATGAGTAACGAATTTAAACAAGAATCATAAGGTGCTGGGTCAAGTTCATTGACAGGAACACAAACTTGCACATCCTGAGCTTGAAGGAATTCAAGAATCGATTGACGAATGCTTCTCAAATCTTCCGGTGTACCTGATAGATCAATCTCACCGCCATAATGGTCGTCACTAAAACGGATATGAATCATACTTGTCCATCTCAACCATCCATTACCTTAAGCTGGATTTTTACTATTCCTGTAAAACGGTTTTTGATACAATCCTAGTTTTCTTGAGGTCTGCTTCAGAAAGTTCTTCTCCAGCTTGCAAGCGAGTGGCAGAAGTTTGCAACACTGTCGCCGCCCCTTTATCTCCTATTTGTAAAGCGGTTTTAGCAGCCGTTTGTAGCATTGTGGCTGCACCAGTGCGATCGCCTTGTTGCAATTTCGCCTCGGCTAACTGGGTTTGGCGATACTTAGCTAATGTTAAAATAGACTGTTGTACCTGGGGATTAGAATCTGGTTGATACGCCTGCACTACATCTGCATACACTGGCACAAGGGGCGAAAGTAAACCTTGTTCGTTAACCAACGGGTCATCATAACGGATTTGCAGATGAGCGATCGCTTGTTTCCCTTCTGGCAATTGTCCCAGATAAATGTTCGCCAAAACTACCCGTTCTACATCCTGCATCAAATCTCCCAAACGCACAGCAAAGCTACCATCAGCTTCGGGTTCCACTGGTAACTCGATTGTGTCTGGGGCCACTTGGGCAATGGGTTTAAGTTCCGCTAATCGGACATTAGGCACTAGAGATAACA
>NZ_JAIVFR010000269.1 GCF_020829685.1 Nostoc sp. CHAB 5715
AAAGATTGAAGGTGTCCAAAGAAGCACAACCAAAACAGATTATCATCTATGCCAATCAAGACGGCTATGAGCCGTTTACAGAGTGGATAAATAATTTACGGGATCAACAAGGAAAACGACGCATTCTACAACGCCTACGCCGCCTTAAACAAGGCAATTACGGTGATGTTGCACCGATAGGAGATGGTTTGAGCGAGTTGCGAATGTTCTTTGGTTTTGGTTATCGCGTCTATTTCGGTGAAGATGCTGAAAATATTGTTGTCGTACTCTGTGGAGGCGATAAAAGCACACAGATTCAGGACATCGAAGACGCAAAAGCTTACTGGAAGGAGTACCTAAGCTGTGAGAAAATTTAGAACACTTGATGAATTTGAAGAAGAGTACTTCCGCAAGCATCCGGAAGAAATCGACGATTATCTGACCGAGATATTTCAGGAATACGCACAAGACAACAATTCGGGCGCGTTGTTAGCATCCTTGCGCGTCGTTGCTCGTGTACGAGGAATTAGTGAGATAGCCGAGCAAACCGGTATGACACGCCGGGGATTGCAAAAAGCTTTATCCAGCAATGGTAACCCGCGCCTTGAAAACGTCAATTCCATTATGAAAGCGCTGGGATATTGTCTTACACCGCAAAAAATCATGCCTCCAGCCGCAGAGTAACAGTCAGTAAACCGAAAACTTCGGCGATTGCTCTGCGATCAATACCTGTAAAATTGTAAGAGCTGAACATAAAGAAAATGACTGACACACCCGAATACTTTCCTAATAGGTTAGACCGCGCTGAACAAATAATTTTAGGATTGGCTGAAAGACAAGCTAATGCTCAAGTAGAACTGGATGAACTAAGGCAGGAAATGAGAGAGCTAACCACTAATGTTGACCGTGTTTTAGCTCGGAGCGCAATTTTAGATGATGTACTTCTAGAGTTACGTGATAGTCATGAGCAACACCAACGTAATTTTGAACAACACCAGCGTAATTTTGAAGAACATCAGCGTAATTTTGAAGAACATCAGCGCACCACAAACGCTGCATTACAAAGTCTTGAGTCAATATTATTGCAGTTAATTAGAAATAATTCTTGATGAGACAAGCTAAAGAAGCTAGTAAACGCTTACAGAAATTACTAATGTCAGCACTTGTTTTTAATTTGTCACTAATGGAGTTAACCCAATTTTAGGTCATTATTTTACAGAATAATTTTTGCGATAGTAAGCTTGATATTCCGCAGACAGCAGAGGTTCCCACCAATCACGATGATTGAGATACCATTCAACTGTTAAACGTAAACCCTCAGCAATTGTTACTGAAGGTGTCCAACCAAGCTGAGTTTTAATCTTGTTTGCATTAATTGCATATCTTCGATCATGTCCAGGTCTATCCTTGACAAAAGTAATCAAATGCTTTGCCGGACGCACTGGTAAATCAGGTGCTAATTCATCCATCATCTGACACAAAAGTTCTACCAGGTTGAGATTTTCCACCTCATTGTTGCCACCAATATTGTATG
The DNA here is from genome assembly GCF_020829685.1 of Nostoc sp. CHAB 5715. Classification (GTDB taxonomy): domain Bacteria; phylum Cyanobacteriota; class Cyanobacteriia; order Cyanobacteriales; family Nostocaceae; genus Nostoc. Next base: position 1,514 of record NZ_JAIVFR010000269.1, read on the forward strand.
TTTCCCCTGGTTTACCGTGATTGATTACCACATCTAAAGCACGACAATGATCGCCCACATAAAGCCAATCGCGCACATTTTTACCATCACCATAAACAGGTAATGGCTTACCTATCAAAGTGTTGATGCACATCAAAGGAATTAGCTTTTCGGGAAACTGATAAGGGCCGTAATTATTAGAGCAATTTGTGATAATTGTCGGCAGGTTGTAAGTATGGTAATAAGCACGCACTAAGTGATCGCTACCAGCTTTTGAGGCTGAATAGGGACTATTAGGAGCGTAAGGTGTAGTTTCACAAAAAGCTGCATCATCTGGGCCCAAACTACCGTAGACTTCATCAGTAGAAACGTGTAGAAAACGATAATCAGATGGCTGTGCTTTTGCCTCCCAATGTTTCCGAAAAGCTTCTAGCAGGGTGAAAGTTCCTACCACATTAGTTTGCACAAAAGCAGCCGGCCCCAGAATCGAACGATCAACATGAGATTCAGCAGCAAAATGGGCGATGGTATCTATATTTTCGGTTGATAATAACTCGTCTATGATGGTGCGATCGCAAATATCCCCCTGCACAAACCGAAAATTCTCTCCTCCCTCAACCAGCGCCAAATTCAGACGATTTCCCGCGTAGGTAAGCGCATCCAAAACCACCACCCGATCATCTGGATAAACCTGACACCAATGATGGACAAAATTCGCCCCAATAAACCCCGCACCCCCAGTAACTAATAACCGCCGAATCATCCAATTTACTCTCTTTTCTCTGTGTTATCAGCGCGGCAGTTGCTTCAAGTCGGGGAACCCGCCCAACGCACTGCCTTGCCTCTGTGGTTCTTTTTTATTACTTAAAGTATTTCTTCCTCAGCTTCCCATATATCCTCTGAGCGAGTAATTTTGCCACACGTATTTTCGTTAAACTCTTAATATTAGATGCCTGCTGTATCTTATGGTCAAAAAACTCATTTAACTCATCCAGAATAACTTGGAAACGCTTAATAATATTTTCAGTTCGATATTCAGACAAAAACTCTTCAGTCAAACTAAAAGCTACTGAAGAATCAATCACCTTTAGAATACGTTGGACATCATATTCTTGTGAATATCCAGCAATTTTATAGCAATTAAATCCAGGGTCTAAGTAATCAGCCAGTCCACCGTTGACACTAGAAAATACTTGACAACCACAGGCAAGAGCTTCCATTGGTTGTAGACCAAATCCTTCGCTAACACGCTGTTGAGTCCAGTACTCAGCCGAATCATATAGGTAAACCTTAGCTCGGTTGAATAATCCAGGTAAATCCTCTATGTATGAATCAACAACCAACACTTTACAACGTTTTTGTAACGCTGGAATCAATTCTTTAATTAAATACTCAGAAGATTTCCGAGCCTGAATTAAAACATCAATATCCCGTTCCAGACCTAAATTTTGAAACTCATCAGAAATTTGATTTGGCAAATAATAAATGAGAGAATTAGGTGATTTTTCTCCCCAATATCCCATTGTATAGCGGCTAACAGTGATGATCGGAATACTCGCAGGTAACGTAAATGGATAACCTGCACTATGTGCATGGTAAACGACATTGTATTGCTTAAGTTTAGCCACGAGTTGAGCTATATCAAATCCCCAACTGATGACAAAAATTACATCACTTAAATTTTTCTCTTTTAGCAAATCATCAATAAAAAGCTTACCTTTTTCCCGTTGACGGTAAGTTACAACATCAGCACTACAGAACTGCTGAACTAGATTAAGTGCTTTTAACTCAGCCCAAAGACCACCACAGGCAAATTTGCCATCTGTACCAGGGAGTAAGAAGTAAAGTTTTCTCATAATTTTTTTAGGGGAGTGGGGAGTAGGGAATGGGGAGTGGGGGGAGATGAGGGAGCAGGGGGAGATGGGGAAGCAATATCTTCTTCATCCCCCTTATCTCCCTCATCCTCCTCATCCCTACTCTTGCCAGCCCACTTTAATAAAATGTGCATCACGCCCCCAAACGTCGCGTGTACGGATAATATTGTCAATTGTTAGGTTAAAAGGAATGGCAGTTGTTAGGTAACGCTGTGCCATAGAACCTAAATCAGGTGCGAGTTCAGCGGCTGTCGTCGCTGCTAACCCCAAACCGATAATTTGCTCGATAGGTCGAAATGGTAGTAACAGATGCACACCGACAGCTAGTCCAGCTGTTAAGAGCATTGCTACTGATAAATTTGTGCCGCAACGGGGATGTACAGCCAAATCCCATTCTCCACTGGTGAGGCGATGTCGAGCAAGTATAACCGCACGCCGCAAATCACTAATATTCACCTCACCATAGAGGTAGAATCCCTGCTCAGTAGACAAACCGCCTAATAGTTCGTTATCTAGTTGAACGTTAGTAGGTTCACCTTTGGCAGGATAGGCACTTTTTGATTCGCTAAGAACCCAAACAGTAGCGTGTTCTAAAGCGTGAACCTGCCGTATCATCAGAATTTCTTTCAACCCTGGAATAAACGATAGCTGTCTGAGTAAGTCGGCATCTTGTGTGGGTTGCACAAAGTCTGAAAATCGGTCTTCAAGATTCGGAATTTTCTCAGATACAGGTGTCGTAAAATCAAAGTTAAAAAATTTAAAGGGAGACGAGCTACCCTCAAAAGAAGCGGAAGTATTCATTGGAACACTGCTCCCAAAGCCGATGGGGCAACATAGATTTCTTTCAAATGTAACGCTTGCACCACTGAATTGTTGCTAATTTTTGTGGATGATTTTTGAGTTTGGGCATTGGGAATTGGGCATTGGGCATTGGGCATTAATAATTCTTCTTCCCCTGCCTCCCCTGCTCCCCCTGCTCCCTCATCTCCCCATTCCCCATTCCCCATTCCTACATCTGTTCAGGGTAACTGAAACTTTAGGTTTTAAACCCTTCATTTGGATGAAGGGTTAATAGCATCAGGTCAGAGGAATTATTTTACACAATTCCTGAAACAGCAGGTTTACTACTTTACTCATCAGCTTTCCTTGGATGTGTTTGCCACCTAGCAGTTTGTCACCTTGTTCGTTGGTATTGCCTTTGAGCGAGTCGCGGTACTCAATCAAATCCTTGGTAATCTGATTTTCTGGCAGTCTTCCAGTCTCTACTCCGGTTAAAACGTACTGCCACAGACTGATTCGGCACAGTGATGAACCGCTGGGTTTTTCAACAAGCCCGTCTCCTGACTGTTCCAGAACAGTACCCATACCCAAACGCATTTTGTGTCGCGGCTGCGGTTGCGTTTAATGCGTTTGGTATCGCCGACTGAACGTCGGACTGTGGTTTCTCCGTTTTTGCGCTCCCGCTCCGTTTTCTTTACCTCCCGAACCTCATACTCGATTACGGGCTTACCATCAACACCCAGGAATGACTCAAAAGGATAAATCCTGGTGAGTAAACGCGATCGCACTCTCAGTCCAAAACCAAACTTATCAAACACAGTCATGTACGGCTTAAATGCAGGTTCAGACAACATTTCAGCAATTCTTGATTCTAAGCGCTGCTCATAGAGTGAGATATCACACATCCATTCGGCGTGTAGTTCCAAGATTGGGTCAATCTCAATCCCGTAGTCGCGGGCAATGGATATTTTATAGCGATTTTCGATTCTGGTTTTCCCGGCGGGCGAGATTTCGAGCCGATTAGCCAACCATCCCCAAAGGGGTGGTAAAACTCCCGATTTAGTTGATTTACTCTTGGTGTGCGCCACTTCTGGGAATTGCCAAGCTAGAAGTTGCCTTGCATAATTCACAATTGGTGATTGCACCCGATTTAGGTGTTCAAGCTGCTGGCACAGATCCCGGAGTTCGTCGATGGGTTCGGGGCGGTGCATGAGAAAGTATCTCAAATTTAACTCCCCAGTTGACAATCGGTGATCTGGATCGTGACCGTAAGCAGCCATTGCTAAAGCATCAGCAGGGTCACTTTTATTCGGAAGGTTTTTGCCTCCACGATAACGCCGCAATTCGACATGACCAACCCAGAGGATTTTGATTTCTAACTTATTGAGGATGGATGCCCACAGTCTTGAATAGTGGTTTCCGGTTGGCTCTAAGATTGCATAATCTGGCTTGATTTCTGCTAGATAATCAGCAAAGTCAAAGGCTGATTTTTGTTTCTTCTTAGCATCAGGATTGGAGTAAAAAGCCGGATATAAAATAGATGCTTTATTTCTTGTTTTACTCCAATATGCCTGTAATCCGCCTTTGGGATATTGTGTTAAAATATGGCAAGTTACGCTTGATTTACTAACATCAATTCCCAGAATTGTTAATTCTGTTTTCATGGTTCTGCAAACAATAAGTGGTGGTTTTCAAAGACTGGCATCCTTTGAGTAGCCCGAACTTAATAGCGCACGAATCACCCTAACGCCCCACCATAAGAGGGGCGCGATTCAGGAGTAAACGCATTCGGGGAGTTAACTGAAGAAGTGCCGCGCATGAACAGATAAACGCCACAATTTAGGGGCGCAATTCTGCTTGAACGCTGCACTTTCTCTAATTAACTTGCGGATGCTTTGGACACAATCCGCGACGGTGGGTAGTAATACCCACCGTTTCGGCTAGTGTGTCAGCTAGCCTCATCAGGCTTACATCCTTCCAGTTCCATTACAAGTACTGCATCTTCTGGGTTTACCTCCGGTTTTTAACACGATGATTGCTACAGCGTTCAGCTAGGAGTACAGCGGCTTCCTCCCAGGCTGCAACAAGACTTGCAGCATCTTCACCGAAGAATGGTTGCTTGTCTCCGTTCTGCCAGGTGACAACGGCAGTGCGGCTGGGTAAATCTTCAAATTGAATTTGGCGGATTTGGGACAGGTTGATCCAACCAGCTGCGGGCAATTTACAGGTAAACACAGATGGTGTGTTGATTATGGTGTGCATTTTGCTAAACTAATTTTGGTGATCTAGGGCGATCGCACTCCTCTTGAGCAAGCAATGCTATCGCCTAAAAAAATCAAGAGTTAAAATCCGTCGGGGATATCACCGCTACTTTTGGGCGTATCCCCAGAATCAAAAGGGATGTCGTCGGGGTCAGGCTCGACAATTTCTGCGGTCACGGACTCTTCTTCAACCTTCGCCGCAGCAATGAGTTTGTTAAATTGCGGCATTGAAGGAGCTTCTGGTTTAATGCCCTGCGCTCTTAAAAATTCTGCTGTTGCTTCCCACTCCAAGCGAAGCTTCTTGGTCCTCTCCTCAAGTTCGCGGTTTTCTACTTGTAATCGTCGGTTCTGGTTGTAGAGTTCTTCGGACTTGGGCCCAACTGCTGTTATGGCTTGCTGTCTCAAGTGATTAACGACTGAAGTTACTGTGTCCCCCTCTTCTAGTTCAACCGTAAAACCGACTCGCTCGTTGCTGTAATCGCCGATGGAGATTAAGAAGTGAGCATGAACGAATTTGATTTTCATAGCGTTGACAATGCGTGCTATTTTTTACTTGTTGGGATCGATTTTTCATTCAGTTGCGATCGCACTCCTCATGGATCGCGATCGCAATAAAATCAGCTATCCTCGTGCAACCATCTGCTGATCAAAAACTACCTCAAACTTCCCGCCTCCCTGACGAAGAAGAGTAGTAAAAGCATCCGCCTCAGTGCGGGTACGAAACCGATAAACACATTTGTTTTCACCATCGGGCAGATATTGAAAAATTGCCCACGGTTTGAGACTGTCGCGGTAAGTCATAATTCTAAATTCTTAATTGTGCAAAAAAAACACCAGCAATAATCGCTAGCAAATGAATGCTGGTGTGTTTACTTGATAAATTCGGACATCTCTACACAAGAATGATTATTTATGCAATACCTCCGTTTCAGTTAGACTGCGCCCGTATCGGATTTGATTAATCAGCGCTTCAATTAATCCGATACGGTCATGCTTTGGCAATGAGCTATTAATTTGATGCCCGACTACGTAAATCTCATCGCGGCATTTGCCGGGAGCCTGATCGCACAATTGAGCCGAAATGGCAGAAATTAAAAACAGCTTTTCGTGCTGGGTCATCAATTCAAATGTACTACCGTACTCCTCTTGGAGGGATTCAACTAAGGAGCCGTCGTTTATGGTGTAACCAGTGAAATATCCTATTGGCTTCGACATTGGTACAATTTCCTTAATATTAAATACGCTTATGTAGGCGATCGCTCCACCTGACGGTATCGGTCGCCTTTTCAATTAGCCTCCCTCCTCCTCATCTAGCTCGGAGTCTACAATTGATCCGATGACGATAGTTAAGACGTTGTTAAGAGATTCAAAGTCAGTAATCGCAAATTCAACATCGTCAACGTCTTTGATAGTTACCACCGTGTCACCGGGGTAGATTTTTAGGTGTGCAATCAATTCCATAACTTTAGTTGTCATGTTGTTCCTTGCATTGGTGGGTGTGCATTTGTAAAATATCGCCGCCCAACAAAGTACTAGCGGCCCGCTCTGTG
>NZ_JAIVFR010000026.1 GCF_020829685.1 Nostoc sp. CHAB 5715
GCTCCATTGTCTGCTAATACCCAAATTTCTTGTGATGTACCAAAGCTTGCAGTGGGTGAAGTGGCGATCGCATTATTGACCTGTACTCGCATTGCTTCTAAACTTTCGTAGAAGTCGATGCCATCCTGGGCAGGATCAAAGGTGGTCGTTCCAGTTTCAATATTACCAGTCGTGTCGTTATCGATTACTGTAGTTGGGATGGTTCTGCCGCCATTACCTAGAATTGTGGCAGTTGGCAAAGCATTGCCACTGGAGAGTGTGACAATTGTAGAACTAGTAATTTCTGTTCTCGTCAGGTTATTTGCATTATTACCGGGACGAAACTCTGCGACTGTTCCAGTGACTAATATAGAATCGCCGACGGATACGGTTGGTGCTGATGAGGTGAAAACGAAAATAGCTTCGGAAGTGCGATCGTCGCTATCTGGGTTGGGGTCTTGCAAGTAAAAACCATTACTTGCTGTAACCGTGACAATTCCCGCTACATTGCTGACGGTTTGACCTCTCAAGGATGAGATATGCCTCGTTCCCTGAATGTCGCTAATGCGAACGGATGGAGTTACTTCAAACACCGCAACCGTCTTACTGACTTCGTTCGTGGTAACTAATAAAGGCTTGCCTGTGGGACTCTCAGCCGCCGAGACAAAGGTTAGCCCTTCGATCGCAATATCTTCGGGAGTATTGATATATTGAACGAAGCTTGGCGCTTGCGGGTTTGTCACCTCGTAAACGATGACATCGCCAGTACGTTCTAAACCAATAAAAGAGTATGTGCGGTTATTGATGACTCCGATCGCTACGCCTTCGGGTTCAGGCCCTTTGTTATCGCTGCGGGTGTCAAAGGTTGCAGCTGTACCATCTGAGTTAAACAGAGTTGGTACTTTGGTTGCGGTGATTTGTTCAAATTGGTCGCCACTGTCGAATATCTGATTACCGCTTGCATCCCAGATAGAAAAGGAACGTCCCCCAAATGCTTCGATGCGATCAAAATCTCCGTCTTTGTTAGTGTCTCCTGTGGCATTTGTAACTGTTAACCGTCCCAGGTTGGTGTTTTGCTTGAGGGTAGCCGCATTGGGAAAAACTGTTGGATCTAAAACATATCCGGCTGCACCAACCCGGATTTCTTCGCTAAAACCAGTGTAGTCGCGGGAATCTCCTTCGTTGGCGGTGATGTAGTAAGTTTGTCCGTTGGTGGTGAAGCTAGCGATCGCATCGGGTTGATATAACCCAAACACTGGCACATTCCGAATATTGATCCCACCATCCTGATCGCTAGCATCTAATCCATTACCTGGGAGATTGTGATTTTTCGCACCCAGAGGTAAAATGCTGGTGATGGTGGCGCTGGCAATATCTAGAATAGCGATCGCATTATTTTCTTGCAACGTAATCCGTGCAGTTTGACCATCTGGAGATACAGCAATATACTCTGGTTCTAAATCTTGTGCCACCGTTGAGCCGGGGCCAGTGATCCGCACGCCTGCGGCTTGGAGTGCGGCAATCTGGCTATTGAAACTCGTAAATAAGGCTTGGGCAACGGTTGCACTGGCGACGCCACCAGAAATGTCAATAATGCTGACTGAACCTTCAGGATCTACTGAATTCGCTTGCCCGTAGCTGTTGGGTTCTCCTTCATTTGCTACTAATACCTTCGTGCCATCGGGCGTAAAGGTGAGCATGTCAGGTAATGCACCCACTGCTACGGAGTTTAAGAATGTGCCACTGGCGGCATTGTAAAAACTCACCTGTCCTGTCTGTTGGGCATTTGTGGTGGTGTTTTGAATGGCGTAGGCGACTGCGACAATACCATTTTTCACCGCAACGCTGTTGGGAATAGCTTGTGTCCCTGCTCCCGGCGTAAATCCTGTTGTCAAAGAACCAGCCGAGGTTAGCGCCCCTATATTGCTGACAGTATAAACTTCAACTATGCTGCCAGCAACCACAAACAGGCGATCGCTTCCAGAATCAAAGGCGGATATTTCGGCTCCATTAGTACTGGTGAAGCCACCAACTTTCTGCAAAAAGCTGGAGTTATTGTTGGTAATTGTAATATTTTGGGAAGTGGTGCTGCCCAGGATAATGCCTGCTTCAGTTCCTGAATTCGTGTTGACGGATAAGTTGACTGTGGGATTTCCACTAGCGATCGCAAATGCTGTCAAGCTAAAAGGTATATCAGGAGCAGTACCATCAATACCTTGATCGCCAGTACCGTCCTGTGTCTGCCAGTTAGCAGGATTGTTAATCAACGGGAGATATGAAGCGAAGTTTGCTTGTCCACTGCGAGAACCATTGTATGCAGCAATATCTACATCATCATCAACAGTGGATAAGTCAATGGCATTAGTGCCTGCTGTTAGTCCTGTGTTAGTTAAAACACCATTTGCAGTACTGAACCCACCACTAGCGATCGCTGTGATAAAAGTGGGAGAGGTTGCATTTCCTTGATAGGCGTAGATAGTCTCGTCACTAGCAGCAATACCCCTGTTTGTACCCCGCCCAGTAACGCCAGTCGCTGCGTTTCCTGTGCTTGCAGTTATCGTTCCAGTTCCTATGTTGTCGATGCTGACAATTGTGCCTGCGGTTACTAAAGAAGTAGCACTCCAACTAAATGCACTCTCGTTTGTGTCAACCCAGGCAGTGCCATTCCACTCGTTATCCTCGAAAATAATTACTTCACCAGGGTTAATGTCAACGAGCGCCACAAAAGCGATATTGTCATTTCCATCTGCATTAAAACCTACAAATGCGATATTTCCGGCTGCAAGTGCCATAAATTTTCCTTAGAAGTTGTTTTCACGATTTATACTGACAACACCATTGATCCGGGTATTACAGGCTTTGGTTTGAAAGTTTTAAAAAATCAACCAAATACATAGGTAATAAAAAATGATGCCTACGGTGGTATACGCACTTTTGAATGAAGCTAGTTACCTTACGTTTAAGAAAGACTTGAAAATTTGCTAATCAAGAATAATCTATCGCCGAAGTAAAATCTATCAAAATTTGATTACCATACACATGAAACTATTTACACATTCAAGAACCGAAGAATAAAAGAGGTGTCTTAGTACAGCATTTCATTAATTCGTAGCGAATTAAATTTGGCAATGCCAATGCATAGACTGACAATGCCAATGCATAGACTAACAATGCCAATGCATCGACTAACAATGCCAATGCATCGACTGACAATGCCAATGCATCGACTAACAATGCCAATGCATCGGCTAACAATGCCAATGCATCGACTAACAATGCCAATGCATCGGCTAACAATGCCAATGCGTCTCCTTGCATTAAAAACGTTACGATTTTACGCAAAGCTGTACTTAGTAAAACAAATACATGCTTTGGTAGTATTAATCCATATTCAGCAACTTAAAATTATCTCAGCAACATTAAGAAACCGCTAGCAAAAGGTTAAAACAACAAATATTTGCGATGCATTTCCTCTATCCATAAAAAAGGCGGACAAGATGCCCGCTTCACAATCAGTAGTTGGATATTTTTATTGAAAGCCACTATTGCCTACCGGAACTTACGAGGATTTAAGCGAACAGAGTTAGGCTGAGACTGACGACGAATTGCTACTCCATTGCGGAGATTTCTAGCGGTACCTCCATCTTTGCGATCGAGGAAAGGTTTAAGATTAATCCCACTTCTCGATGAACTAACCCGATTATTGCCACCGCCTAGAAGTGTGCGTCCTAAATTATATAATTCATTAGCTCCACTACTGCGATCGCCATAAGTGTTAACGGCTATAGTCTGTTGTCCACTGTCAGCAGTAGTCAAGTTCTGAAAAATACTATTACGGATAACAACAGGATCTTTTCCAGGAGGTACTGTCAGCACAATTCTACAGGTTGGGTTAGCTTCTGTTGTGACACAGACAATATTTTCGTTATTTTCGACAGATGTCTGAAGTTCTTGTAAGCCATCTGGGCGATAAAGTTCTAAACGACTGGCAATTGCTGTACAACGCCTTTGTGCATCCCAACCACCGCCCAAAGTCGCAGGCGCAGCCCAAGCGAAGTATTGGCCTGGTTGACTTTGTGGCTGATACATAACGGTGTATTGACCATTGTAAGTCTGACAGGTAAACCGAGTTGTACCGTCAGGTGAGGGTGAAGGTGGTATCCCTGTTGATGTGTCTATTGGTACTGATGACCCATCTGATGGTACTGTTGGTACGACAACCCCATCGCCAGTAGAGTCATATTGCGCCATTGCTACGGAATTGCCCAGACACAAAGATAAGCCAAGACTACCCAAAGATATCAATCGAAGCAGTTGTGATGGCATAAATCATCCTCCAGTAGAAATAGGTAGGGAACTGATAGTTTAAGTGACGAATAATTCTATGTTTTGATTCATCAAAAACGCTATTTTTTTTCCTCTCTTGTTTTCTTCTCTTCGAGTAGCTTTTTCACCCGTGCTTGAATTTCTAGATGACGCGCCACTCCTTCATAGGCGTAACGGTTGTAGCTACTACGGGTAATCAGGTTTTCTAAATAACTAACTCGCTCATTACCGCCTGGGTGCGAAGATAACCAACTAGGAGGAGCATTTTTTTGCTGTTTTTCTAGCGTCACCATTAAGTTACGCAAACCATCAGCAGCGTAGCCAGTGGCAACAATTAGGCGTGTGCCGAGATTATCTGCCTGACGTTCCATGTCGCGGCCGTAACTGAGTGCAAAAAGTTGACCGATAGTGCCGCCCAGAGGTAGATATTGAGTAACGTTAGAGATTAGGTTGCCTTGGCTAACTAATTGAAAACCGTGGGATAAAACTACATGGGATAATTCATGACCGATTAAGCCAGCTAATTCTGCTTCGGAATTAGTTTTAGCGATCGCACCCGCATTAATAAAAATTTTACCCCCAGGTAATGCAAAGGCGTTAAGGCTTTCCTCTGGAATCACAAAGAATTCGTATTTAAACTCGTCCCGTCCTCCTACCTTCGCCAATTTCTGCCCAATTTCATTGACGTATGCCAAAATAGGTTCGTCTATAATTACACTCAACTGTTTTTTTGCTTGCTTTGCCACCGACTCACCTATGGCTTGTTCACCTTGTAACAGCATGATGGTAGAGTCAAGGGCAGAAAACGGCCCAAGCAGACTACCAGTGACGGCGTAACCTAAAGCACCTGTAATAATATTACCGATGACATTGCCTCTAATTTCTCCTTGTGTATAAGATTTGTAACGTTTCAGATTTTCCTCTGCTAGTTTTGTAAACTCAGGCGCTTGGGGATCTTTAGGGTTGAGAATAGCAAATTGACGCGCCGCCAAGGACGCTTCCATCCATTTTTTATCAGCAGCTAGGGCTGTAACTCTAGCTTTAATTAATTCTGGTTGGTCTGGATACAGCGAAGAAGCCCGTTCTAATATATCTAATGCTTCTTTAGTGCGATCGTATTGTTTCAATACTTCAGCATATCGGATATGACCAGGGATAAATTCCGGATATTGCTCAACTAATAGTTGCAGAGGTACTAAAGTTTTTGTTTGCAATTTTTGTGCTATTCCCGCCTCTGATTCTCGCCAGTAGACTTTACCTCCTGGGGATAGTTGCGTGGGGTCGAGTATGGCAGCTTTACGCTGTTGATTATCTGATGTTTTAGCAAAAGGCTGCTTAACTTCGCGGTAAATTTTTTCCGCCTCTGGGATTTGTCCCGCCAGATAAAGTCTATCCGCTTCTATAAATTTTAGCTGACGGGTGATTTCTTCCGGGCTGAGTGGGGGTTCTGGTGCCGATTCTGGCTTTTTCGGTTCGGAAACTTCAGGGGTGGGTTTTGGTGCTTCTGGCGTTGATGAACGTTGCAGCGCTTCCCGTAACTTTTGGACTTTAGTTGTTTCTGAACTGGGCTTTGTCGTTTCAATAGTGGTAGAGGCAGCAGGTTCTTGTCCCAGAAGGGGTGAAGTTGGCTGCGTCAGGATTATCAAAATTGATGTAGCAGCTGAAAGTAATATCCACTTCCAGGCTGGCAGTAAAGACTTCCAGATTCGTTTCATGCTTGGGTCCACGTATGCAAAAGGCTCTTTTTTAAATTTTATGAGCAATTAGCAAAATACGCATATAGCGATGTATTTTTGTGAGACATTACGCCAACCGCGAACTGTTTGGTGATGCACCCCAGCACTTATTTGTTTAAACTGAGTCACTCAAATACTTGAAAATTTGGCGTTGCTGAATTGAAGTATGAATCTGGATGTAGAGACGTAGCACTGCTACGTCTCTACAAGGATTTTGGTATCATGCAAAATCATTTTCATACATGGAATCAGCAACGCCGAAAATTTTGTCTATATATGCTATAGCAAATTATTTGGATCAATACCTTGAGATTGTAAATAGGCAATTAGCCGTTCTTTTTGCTGGCGTTCCTGTTCGGCACGCTGGCGTTCCTGTTCGGCACGCTGGCGTTCCTGTTCAATTTGTTCTACTGCCCAAAGCAACAAATTACCTGCCTCATCCCACCAGCGCAACCAGTAACCAGTTCTAGCTTCTTTTGTTCCTTGCCAAGTTCCCAGAAATAAACCCATTGAATCAATCCAATGACGACCATTTTCATCAGGTTGCTTTAACTCGTAGCGGCTGTTTTCGAGTTGATAAAATTCTAATAAACCGCCATTTGGGTCAAAAATTACGTAAATTGGGACTTGAAGAATCTGCTCATAAAAAAACCATTTTCCTGGTGGATAGGTTCGCTTAAAAGAGTATTCTCCACCCTCCTTGTCAGATAGAAATTCCATCACAATTGCCGGAATATTACCCTCTAAATTGGGTGTATAGCTTTTGCGTTCTCCTAAAACTTGATTTACCGATGGCACATAAACCCAGTCGGGTGCTTTAGCTACAAATTGCCCGTTTATCGTTGCACAAAGTCCAAAATTCGAGGCTATCAACATCTGCGGTTGGATGAAACCACTTATCTCAAGGCTTTCGCGCAAAGCACCAGCTAATAGTGGCTGACCTGTATTTTCCACTGGTTCATCCTCTAGGTGAAAATCTACGGGCAACGCTTCCCAAGATATTATCAGTTCTGTTGAAGATTTGGTTTCACCGAGTTGGGTTGTCATAAACACCCCTTTTTATTGATTTGTCTTTATTTTATGGGCGATCGCAGTTATCTTACAACGTCGCCGTTTGGAATGCGATGCCTGCGACGGGTTACGCCAACGCACAGGATTAAAAAACAAAAAACCCCGGCGAAACTAGCCGAGGTCAGAGAGAGAGGTACGAATGACGATGAGATACAGCGATACCAAAATCTAAAAAATCTTAGCTAACGCTAAAACCAACCAAAACTAAAGTTGTGACTATTAAAGTCGCAAAAACACCCTGTAAAACGTATTTACGTTGTTCCCAAATTGCTGGGTACTCGGCGTAGTACATCTTGGGTTCAGCTGGGTAGTTATTGAGAACGCCGTCTTCGTTAGTGGTGGTATACATAGTTTTTTCTCTTTTTTGTTTGCTTATGTAACTAAATTTAACAATATTGTTACAAAACGTCAAGAGGACTTGACAAAAAAAGGCTGATGATTTTAATAAAAGTTACTTATCAGGCATAGGGGATTTAGGCGAAGCTGCTCCAGCCGCCGAAAGCGCCATATATTACGCAATTTTTTAAATCGCAAAATCTAAAATGGTATAAAAGAGTAGAAACACGTTAGTGTAGCGATTTCGCGTCTCTACTAGTAATCGTATTTAGCACTCCATCTGTTGCAATCATTATTTAATTCTTCATTACCGCATCCAAAAGCACATTGGCATCAAAGCGGACTACATCAGTGCAAGGTAGTCCGGTTTCTGCTATTGTTTGAGCGATGCTTTCCTCAGCCGCAGACTGATCTAAATGGGCTGTGTTCAGCGCTATACCAACTACAGAAACACTTCCAAAAGCACCACCGGCACTAGCAACAGTTTCATAAAGCCGAATCACTTCTGGTAAAGGTGGAATTAGTACATGGGGATGATTACGTACATGAACTTGTCCCGCCCGATGCACCAACAGCAGTTGGGTTGGTTGCGAACCACGGATTAGGGGTAAGGTTGCCGTTGAACCAGGGTGTAGCAGTGAACCTTGTCCTTCAATGTGCAGAATGTCGTGGTTTTTGCCATAGCGCATAACTATCTGTTCTACAGCACCGGCGGCAAAGTCTACCCGCACGGCATCTAAAGCCACGCCGTCCCCTTCTAACATTACCCCAGTTTGACCGGTGGCGAGGAATTTAGAACGCCAGCCTCGCTGTTTTGCTGCCCAATGTAACTCTAGGCTAGTTGACATTTTACCGATCGCCATGTCGGTTCCCACTGTCAAAACCCGCCGACAGTCAAGAGTGCGTGCCATTCCACTAGCAACACTTATATTAGGCGGCTCTTTGCGTACATCCCAAATTAGTTGCCCTGGTTTGAGCAGTGCATTTAACTCTGGTATGTTTGCCATTGGTGTATGTAAACCATTTACTAGCGACATTCCAGCTTCTAAAGCGTCTTTGATTTCCAGCCAGTAATCATCTGGTACAGCACCACCTCCCGGAGCAATGCCTATTACTAAGACTTCTGGCTTGTATTCAAGGGCTGCGGCTACCGATGCTACAATCGGCACATCACGCTTGATATTTGTTAATTCTGGTAGGGATTTACCAGCACACTCGCGATCGATTACGGCTACGATTGGGGCTTCACTGTAACGTAAAATTGCCAATCCTGTTTTGCCGTGATGCCCAGTAATTCCCTCATGCAGCAAGATAGCTACTCGTTGATTAAGTGATAGAGGCACTGTGTTCATAGGTGTCAACAAAACCCTAGAAATAGCTTAACTGTTGGCTTCCTTACCCGCCTGGAACTAAAGTTCTTTGGCTTTCAGCTAAAGTCTACTGAAGTAGACTAAAGATTTTTGGTTATATTTAGTCATCAAAAGATGACTTTTGCTATTAGCAAGGAAGTGAAGTTCCTTGCGAGACATAACTTTTACGTTAAGTTGACACGTATGCACTGTGTTGTACCCCCAAACCTGGTAAATCGTTTGGCAAAAGTCTCCCTTCTTTTAGCAATGCACCCGTAAAGGGATCATCGATTAAATTGAGGTGACTGTCTAAATCTAGATAATCAGCTAGTGGTGCTAACTGTAATGCTGCTGTATTAGCAAGCGAACTGTCAGAATAGCAACCGAACATTACTTGTAACCGATATGCTCGCGCTGTATGTACCATTCGCATTGCCTCGGTTAGTCCCCCTGATTTCATCAGTTTGATATTAATACCATCCACGTAGTTTGCCAAATGGGGAATATCGAAGCTTGTGAAGCAACTTTCATCGACAAAGATGGGCAGGGGAGAGTGTTCTTTGAGTTTTGCTAAACTTTTTTCCTGCCCTCGTGGTAATGGCTGTTCTACATATTTTATACCTAAATTAGCTAGCCAATTGCACATTGCGATCGCATCTTCTAAGCTCCAACCCCCGTTGGCATCAACAAATAATTCTGGTAATGGTGCTTCTTCTCGCACTGCTAAGAGCATTTTTTTATCTGCATCTATGCCATCTGGACTACCTAGCTTCACCTTGAAAAGGCGGACATCAGTAAATTGTAACCAGTCTCGCGCTCTAGCCCTGGCTCCTTCAGGTGAATTAATCCCAATTGTGACAGAAGTCGGTACTATTTGGTTGCGATCAAGTCCCCAAATTTGCCATAAGGGTAATCCTACGCGCTTACCCAGCCAGTCGTGCATTGCTATATCCAAGGCAGCTCTTGCAGCAGAAGGAATCTGGTTTTGTGTTAAAACTTGCTCAATTTCCTGTCGCTGTAAGGGGCTAAATGCTTGCAATAGCGGCACAACTTGCTGTAGTGCGTCTTTGATTGCATCAGTTGATTGCCGATGATTACCCACACCAAATGGTGATGCTTCCCCCCAGCCTTCGATATTATCATGTAAAATCCTTATCCATACATTCGTTGTTTGTGCTGTTGTACCCCGACTAATAGTCAACGGAAACCTTTTGTTTACTGGAAATAACTTTATATTTATTTGCATACTTGTTATACATATTATGTTATGAAAGCCAGTGTAAGTTCAAAGTTTAGATTATCAAATGATATTTAAAAATTGTCTGTATAAAAAATAGTTTGGCTAGTTTGTGTTATTAGTGGAATGGTAAACGAAAACAGCAGCGATCGCAAGTGAGGCACAAGCGACTAGAGAGGCGCGGCGATTTAACCGCCCAAGCAAAAAGTTCATTCGATTCACTCCTTGGTGGGTTTTTTGATTTGAAGTTGATTGGTTTTTATAAAGATAATGCTTGAGACGAATTATATACTGAAGCTTTTACAGCAACTTTTTTGGGCATTTTGGCATAGAATAATATTAATAAAGTTTCTATATAGTGTCCTCGTAAGGATGATGTGCAGAATTTTTCTGTATATCACCGTGATTATGCTCAGGACAGAGACCAAGTAGATAAATTCAGGGTTCCTAACGTGGATGTTCTAATTGAGTCAACAAGAAGCTTTGAAAAGGATCTTGGCAGACTAAGTGAAGATGAAAAAGCCACAACGGTTAAAAAAATTAATGATTGCGCTAGCCTCTTCCTAACTCAAAAAGCTGACGTTTATCGTAAGTTGCGTCGTCTTCCCCTACCGTCAGATATTAATGGCTATGAATCTTCGCTTTACACGCTAAGGGTTTCGCAGAAACTAAGGGTAATTTTGACAGTTGACGAAGATCCAATTTTTGGGCAAGTTATTTTTACTCTTTTTCGGGTGGTCAAATATGATGAACTCGATAAGGCATATAAAGGTGTGGCAGAGACTTTGTATCAAGGATTACTCCACCACAATCAAAAAACTGCCCGGATCTCGTAAGTTGGTTTATGGCACAAACCCTTACTCTCTGTGATGAATACGGCATTATTTATCAAGCCATGAAGATTTTGCCAGATGACGAGCTAAAGATTACTTTTCTTGAAGCCTTGGCAGAGCTTGAAGATAACGAGTGTCACAGAACAAGAAAATTTCCAAAAACGAGGCTGCACAAAATAAAAGGTGTGAAGCAGGCAATTTATCGTGCTGATATCGATAAAGTCTCAGGTTGGCGCATCCATGTTCAATACATTAATGGGCAAATTCATCTCAAGGATATTATCGAAGGGCAAAGACACGATGATGTCATTGAGGTGATTAAATCTAAAAAGGCACGCTATGAGTAATTTTCAGTATTAAATAGTACCGTACCTAAAAAAATCTTTGTACGGGAATGTCCCAATATGGTCAGTTGAGTTGCAGAGGTTGTCTGCATCCGGTGAGCTTGGTCGTTACTTTTCGGTGGCGAGTTTGAGTATCCACGCCACCTAATTTTTTAGTTTTTTATCTTGCCCATTGCTGCAAAATATAAGCGTAAAAAGCATCTTTATCTACCTTATCCATTGCAGAAATTTTCCGACCACCAGAAACTACTTTAGTACGTCCTTGACTAAGACCAGTGGTGATAATTTCTGTTTCCCATTCGCGCAACTGATAAAATTCTGGATGTCCCAGATAAGCTGTTGCTAAGACATCCCAAAAATAATAATCTTGGGGGATAACTAGTGCATAACATTGTCCGGCTAAATCAGAGATGGGATAGTGGCGTTGTCGTCCCATTTTGTATACTAACTCCGATGTGACTGGGACATTGTTAGTTAAATCCAAAGGACACATAATAATTTCAATTTGGGTTTGCCATACCCGCGCTGCTGAATTTGCGTCCCAATAAACATTCCATTCGGCAGAACCATCTTGTCCTGCTTCCAAACTTTTTTCTACATTGCCACCGACATTTAATGCACCCCCCATCCAAACAATTTTGTGAATCTTGGCTTCAATGTCTGGTGCTTTGTCCAAAGCCACTGCTACTGTGGTCAATGGCCCAGTTACCATCAACGTTACGGGGTTTGATGCCTCCCGCAACACCTTGATTATGAAATCTTGACCTGTTTCGGCAACCAAGGGCGTAGTGATGGTTTCGCTTTGATTGAGAATGGGGAGATGGTCAACGATAAACGAATCACGGCGATAGAGAGTAGGAAATGGATTGATACCGCGCACGGTGCTTTCTGCTACCGGGATATGAGAAAATCCCATCAAATCTATAATTTTACGTGTGGCGCTAACAGCCGGTTGAATGTAGCAATCTGCTGGAGTGACGACAACACCAAGGAGTTCAATATGATCCATCGTCAACAGCAGCATAGTTGCTAGATAATCATCTACACCGCCATCGTGATCCATTAATACTAGTTGTTTTGTCATAACAGGAGAATTAATATGGATGAGTTTATGGAAACTGCTATTCAAGAAGCAAAACAAGGCAGACAAGAAGGGGGAATTCCCATTGGTTCGGTTCTCGTCAAGGATGGGAAAATTCTCGGCAGAGGACACAATAAACGTGTACAAGACGCTGATCCTGTCACCCACGCGGAAATCGATTGTCTCCGTAATGCTGGGAGAGTTGGCAGCTACAGAGGTACTACACTCTATTCAACTTTAATGCCGTGCTACCTGTGCGCTGGGGCAGTGGTACAATTTGGGATTAAAAAAGTCATCGTCGGAGAATCCAGAACTTTTCCTGGTGCTAAAGAATTTATGGTATCTCACGGTGTGGAAGTAATTGATCTTAATCTTGACGATTGTGAACAAATGATGAGTGAGTTTATTGAAACTAACCCGCAACTTTGGAATGAAGATATTGGTAATTAGAGACGCGATTAATCGCGTCTGTACAAGAGTTGCCCGCGTCTTGGTGACTTTTGATGGGAGAATTATGGTAGGAGCGATCGCTATCTAAACAGCAGAATAAGAGACTCTTTAACCCAGACAAAAAAGTTACCTCCACACGGACACTTCTTATCACTCCTAACCCAGTAAAAGCGTGCTGTTATTATCAATCAGTGTCAGAGTTCCATTATTAGCCATACCTGGGTTGGGCTGCGCCAATGCACCATAGGACTGAATGTAACGCCGCACTTCTAGCGGAAATTGGGGGTAATCTAATACTGCATCTCCATCGGCAATAGTTGCCCAGAACTCGCGCAAACTAGGAGCTAATTTTTTTGCCTGTGATAATGGTAAATTTAATGGAGAGTGAGTTAGTAGCTTGATTAAGAAGGGGAAAGAGCGATCGCCCATCCACTGCCGCGAGGAATGTTGCAAGTTGGGGAAATCAGGCACTGACTCAACCCGATGGGATAAAATTTGCAACGATTCTTTACCTTGGTTATCCCGATGAAACTCTAGCACCCGATAAGGGTGAGGATAGCTCACTAAAGAACCAGTGGTAATATCATATACTCCATCTGAGTAAGCAATATCTTGAACGTGCAAATGCCCCGTAAATACTAGCTTAACTCCGTAGCGCCTGAGCAACTGCAATAATTCTGCTGAATTGGACAACATGTATCGATTTGCTAGTGGATGGTTCGATTGATTGGGCAAATGCTCCACTACATTATGATGCACCATCACCAAAACTAATTCATCAGCAGATGCCGCTAGCACCTCTTCTAACCACCGTAGCTGTTTGGCATCCAAACACCCCACCTGCTCACCTTGGTCATTAAAGGAGTTAGAATTCAGTCCAATCAGCTTAACTCCAGGCAATAACTGACGAATGTAGTAAATCTGCTGCGGATCTTCATAGCCAAACTTCGTGTAATAGTAAGGAAAATCCGCAAAAGCGATTGATTGCTGATCAGCTAACAGCACAGGAACGTCATGATTTCCAGGAACAACATAGACGGGAAAAGGTAGCTGGGCTAAAAATTGTTGCAACCAGGCGTGGTTCTCTGGTTCGCCGTGCTGGGTTAAATCTCCTGGCAACAACAAGAAATCTAAATCAAGTTGTGTTAAATGTTCTAGTACACTTTTAAACGCCGAGATACTGACTTCTACTAGATGGAATCGGTTGGGATGATTCCATATTGTGTGGGGAAGTGCCAGGTGTAAGTCACTGACTACCGCAAAGCGAAAATTGAGAGCCATTGATTTATGAAAATGTTAAAAGCAGAGGTTAAAACAAGCCTTTTCTCAAAAGTATAACGCTTGCTTTGTTTCGCTGCTGGGGAGTGCATTTACTTAACATTTGTATACATTGAGCAGAGATTACACGCTATGCTGACAATTAATTTCAAGGCTGAATATAACCCAATACGCTTGGGATAAGCTTTTTTCTCCCCCCCTGCAACACCAGCATCCCCTGCTCAAGAACAGCCTGCCTCAACAGATAAATTTCTTAATCCAAGCGTATTGGCGATCGCTCTATCCAGTCCACTAATCCTGTGATACAGTTTTAGTATCCTCACTAGCCACTTCCTTGGGAGTCGTCTTTAAACGTGTCGCTGTGCTTTTGCGGATGCGATCGCTTTTGCGAACACCACCCGCCATTTGATATTCATAGCTATCTTTGCCGTACTTAAAGGCAACTCCCAAGAGCATTTTCGCAGTTAGATCGCTTAAAGTTCTATCCAATTCGTCCATCTCAGTTTTAGAAGAGTCAATCGCAGCTAGAGCAGTATTATAAGCATCAATCTTGGTACGGTATTGCTCAATTAGTTGTGTCATGCTTTCCAAGTTGCGCCCATCGCCAAAATCCATAGTAGGATCGATGGCTTTAAGTCCTGCTGTTCTGAATTCAGCTTTTTCGAGAACGCGGTATGTACGTTTTTGACGAGACATAAATGTATCCTTTTTATCTGCTTTAGAGCTAGTTTGCCTCACTAAAACTGGATCTTAGTTCAGTAAAGTCCTCAATAATTAGTATTTAATATAACTATTAATTCAGTATTTAGCGCAAAAATCATGATTTTGTCAATGAAAATCGTGATTTTGTCAATGAAACTCATGATTTTGTCAATGAAACTCGTGATTTTGTGAATGAAAACCATGATTTTATTAATGAACCAGATTTCAAGTTTCCCCCCTTAAATCTTTGGTAGATGAAGTTTTTCCGAATAGGTGTCAACTTAACGCAAAACTCATGTCCCGCAAGGAACTGAAGTTCCTTGCTAATAGCGAAAGTCATCTGAAGATGACTAAATATATCCAAAAATCTTTAGTCTACTTGAGTAGACTTTAGCTAAAAGCCAAAGAACTTTAGTTCTGGGCGGGCGTGGAAGCCAACAGATAAGCGATTTTTAGCTTAAGTTCTGGGCGGGCGTGGAAGCCAACAGATAAGCGATTTTTAGCTTAAGTTGACACCAATGCCTGCTCCCTGCCCCCTTGCAGCCTTAATAATAAGTCTTTAACCGGACACGATATTAGGGGACTTTTGCAAGAGGTCTAGTGTTAGCGGCACGAAATGCGTTAGCGTAGCTCGTCTTAGACATCGCTTTGTTTCTTGCCTTCTCTGCTACTCCCCTTTTCGGTAAAATAACTTAGCAGATCAGCAAGGAACAGGTTCAGGATCATGGCTCAAGCTAGTATTGGGATTATTGGTGGCAGTGGTCTGTATAAAATGGACGCGCTCAAAGATATAGAAGAGGTGCATGTCCAAACCCCCTTTGGTTCACCATCTGATGCTTTGATTCTGGGGACATTGGATGGTACAAGGGTAGCTTTTTTGGCGCGTCATGGTCGCAATCACACGCTGTTACCCTCTGAGTTACCGTTTCGCGCTAATATCTATGCGATGAAGCAACTGGGTGTGGAGTATTTAATTTCAGCTAGTGCTGTGGGTTCCTTGAAGGAAGAGGCGAAACCATTAGATATGGTGGTGCCAGATCAGTTTATTGACAGAACAAAAAATCGGATTTCAACGTTTTTCGGTGAGGGAATTGTTGCTCACATTGCCTTTGGCGATCCGATTTGTAAGAATTTGGCTCTTTTGTTGGCAGATGCGATCGCATCTCTCAATTTACCAGAAGTTACTCTCCATCGCGGCGGTACTTATGTGTGCATGGAAGGGCCGGCTTTTTCCACTAAGGCGGAATCGAATCTTTACCGCAGTTGGGGTGCAACAATCATTGGGATGACGAATTTACCAGAGGCGAAGTTGGCAAGGGAAGCCGAAATTGCATACTCAACTTTAGCGCTGGTGACAGATTATGATTGTTGGCATCCAGATCACGACAGTGTGACGGTGGAATTGGTGATTGGCAATTTACTGCGGAATGCTGTGAATGCTCAAAAAGTAATTCAAGAAACTGTGCGGCGCTTAAGTGAAAATCCACCGCCGAGTGAGGCGCATTCGGCGTTACAATATGCGATTTTGACTCAGTTGGATAAAGCACCAGCAGCGACGAAGGAAAAGTTAGGGTTATTGTTGCAGAAGTATTTGTAGTATTGCTGATGAATGAGCGATCGCTACGACAGGCTATTCAATGACGCAGTTTCTTAGTACAGTTTTGCATAAAAGCGTAGTGTTTTTAATGTAGGGGAACACAATGGCATTGTCAAGCGACACAATGGCATTGTCAGGCGACGCATTAGCATTGTTAGCCGACACAATGCCATTGTCAGGCAACACATTGGCATTGTCAGGCGACACAATGGCATTGTCAGGCGGCACAATGGCATTGCAGGGGATTGCAAAATTTAATTTGCTACGAATTAATGAAAAACTCCACCCACAAGGGGATGGAGTTTTTGGGCATGGGGAATCGGGCATGGGGCATGGGGAAGAAGTTACCAATGCCCAATGCCCAAAGCGGCGGGGCGGCTATCCCTCTCCACCCACGAGGGGATGGAGTTTCCCGCCGCTTTCA